>NZ_JBHXVO010000021.1:0-143150 GCF_042672265.1 Nocardia sp. NPDC127526
GTTCTACTCGAAGTAAGGCGCTAACCGCGCCGCTGGTAGGAGAGAAGTTTTGTGGGGGCTGCGCCCCCACACCCCCGAAAAGGGGAACGGGGGCCAGCCCCCGAACCCCCGGAGGGAGGGGCTACCGCCCCAACCCCCGAAGGGTGGTGGCTCCGGCCTCCACCTGGAGGCGGGGTTTCGGCCCCGAAGCTGCTCTCCTGCAATCCATGTCGTAGACGTCAAATAGTGGGCGTCTAGAAGGAGGAAACAGTCCATGCTGATTTCACAGCGACCGACGCTGACCGAAGAGGTCGTGTCCGAGAACCGGTCGCGGTTCACCATCGAACCGCTGGAGCCGGGCTTCGGTTACACCCTCGGCAACTCGCTGCGGCGCACCCTGCTTTCGAGCATCCCGGGTGCCGCGGTTACCAGCATCCGCATCGACGGCGTGCTGCACGAGTTCACCACGGTTCCGGGCGTGAAGGAAGATGTCACCGACATCATCCTGAACCTCAAGGGCCTCGTGGTGTCGTCCGAAGAGGACGAGCCGGTCACCATGTACGTGCGCAAGCAGGGCCCGGGCACCGTCACCGCCGGTGACATCGTCCCCCCGGCCGGCGTCACCGTGCACAACCCGGATATGCACATCGCCACCCTGAACGACAAGGGCAAGCTGGAGATCGAGCTCGTGGTCGAGCGCGGTCGCGGCTACGTCCCGGCCGTGCAGAACAAGGCGTCGGGTGCGGAAATCGGCCGGATCCCGGTGGATTCGATCTACTCGCCGGTTCTCAAGGTGACCTACAAGGTCGAGGCGACTCGTGTCGAGCAGCGCACCGACTTCGACCGGCTCATCCTGGATGTCGAGACCAAGAACTCGATCTCCGCGCGGGATGCGCTGGCGTCGGCGGGCAAGACCCTGGTCGAGCTGTTCGGTCTCGCGCGCGAGCTGAACGTCGAGGCCGAGGGCATCGAGATCGGCCCCAGCCCGGCCGAGGCCGATCACATCGCCTCGTTCGGTCTGCCGATCGAGGACCTGGACCTCACCGTGCGGTCGTACAACTGCCTCAAGCGCGAGGGTGTGCACACCGTCGGCGAGCTGGTCGCCCGCACCGAGTCGGATCTGCTGGACATCCGGAACTTCGGCCAGAAGTCCATCGACGAGGTCAAGGTCAAGCTGCACTCGCTCGGCCTGTCCCTCAAGGATTCCCCGGCTTCCTTCGATCCGTCCTCCGTCGTCGGCTACGACGCGGCGAGCGGCACCTGGAGCGACAGCGGCTCGTTCAGCGACACCGACAGCGGCGAGCAGGACTACGCCGAGACCGAACAGCTTTAGTCGACCGGGGTGTAGCGCCCCGAATCGACTTTGACACAGGAGATTCCAACAATGCCCAAGCCCAAGAAGGGTGCCCGCTTCGGCGGGTCGGCGTCGCACCAGAAGGCGATCTTCGCCAACCTGGCGACGGCGCTCTTCGAGCACGGTCGTATCACGACCACCGAGGCCAAGGCCAAGGCGCTGCGCCCCTACGCCGAGAAGCTCGTCACCAAGGCGAAGGCCGGCTCGCTGGCCGACCGTCGCGAGGTCATGAAGGTGATCCGCAACAAGGACGTCGTGCACGCCCTGTTCGCGGAGATCGGCCCCTCGTTCGAGGGCCGTGAGGGTGGCTACACCCGCATCATCAAGACCATCCCGCGCAAGGGCGACAACGCCCCGATGGCGATCATCGAGCTGGTTCGCGAGAAGACCGTGACCAACGAGGCCGATCGCGCTCGCCGGGTCGCCGCTTCGCAGCAGGCCGCTCAGACCGAGGAGAAGGCCGACGAGGCCGTCGCCGAGACCGTGGTCGAGGATGCGCCGGCCGAGGCTGCCGCCGAGGAGAAGAAGGACGCCTGAGTCGTCCTTCGGACCCGATAGGGGTTTCCGGGGCAGCCCCGGAAACCCCGAAACGGGTGAGGCTATGAGTGAGCCCGCCGTCCCCTCCGGGTCGGCGGGCTTTCTCCATGTTAACCAGGAGATCGCTGTGAGCGTGGACGATCCGGCGAGCAAACCGGTTTCGATTCGAGTACGGCTGGACATCGGCTACGACGGCACCGATTTCATCGGGTGGGCCCGGCAGCCGGGACTGCGCACCGTGCAGGGCGTGCTCGAGGAATCGCTGAGCAAGGTGCTGCGCGAACCGATTCAGCTGACCGTGGCCGGCCGCACCGACGCGGGCGTGCACGCCGAGGGCCAGGTCGCGCATTTCGACACCACCGCCGAGGTGGACGGCCCGCGACTGGTGCACCGGCTGGCGCGGTTCCTGCCGAAGGACGTGCGGGTCAAGGACGTCCGGCTCGCGCCCGCGGAATTCGATGCGCGGTTCTCCGCCATCCGCCGCCACTACGCCTACCGTCTCACCACCGCCGCCTACGGCGCGGAGCCGCTGCAGGCCCGCCATGTGGTGGCCTGCCGCTCCGACGTGGATCTCGACGCCATGCGCGCCGCCTCCGAAAAGCTTTTGGGCCTGCACGATTTCGCGGCCTTCTGCCGCCGCCGCGAGGGCGCGACCACGGTGCGCGAACTGCAGCGCTTCGAATGGGAGCGCGAGGGCGATCTGCTCACCGCCTACGTCAGTGCGGACGCCTTCTGCTGGTCCATGGTGCGCAGCCTGGTCGGCGGCGTGCTGGCCGTGGGCGAGGGCCGGCGCACGCCCGAGTGGATCGCGGGCCTGCTGAACGAGCGGGAACGCTCCAGCGCGGTCACCGTGGCGCCCGCGCACGGTCTCAGCCTCATTGCGGTCGACTATCCGGCCGCGGCCGACCTGGCCGCGCGCAATGCCCAGACCCGCGAGATGCGCACCGTCCCCGCCGCCGAAGGCTGCTGCGGCAGTTGATCTTCCCGAAAACCGAGGACTGATCCGTGCACGCCATCCTCTACGCCCTCCCGGTGATCCTCTATCTGATCGTCGGCGCCGTCGTCATCTATGTGACGCTGCGCCGCACGGTCGATATGGACGCGGCCACCCGCCGCGCCGAGATCTGGCGCGCCTACACCGTGCTGCTGATCCCGGTGCTGGTCGGCCCGATTCTCGCGGGCGGGATCACCGGCGGCAACTTCCTGCCCTTCCTCATCGCCGAATTCGCGCTCGCGGCGGCAGTTCTCATCGCCGCCGCGGTGACCGTCCGCAAGGCCACCTCCCGGCGGTGATGGCAAACACCGTGCAACCTCGCTGATCTGTAACCGGTGGCAGGACCCGGGCGCGGTCTCCGGAGCCGGAAATCGAGCGATGTCCCCTGGGGATTCGTCATGCAAGTTGCAGTTCGCTGATTCATTGCGTGGATTGTGATCCGGATGCCTGCGCGGCAGCGGCTTTCGCGTCCGCCGATGCTGAGAATCCTTTGTCCGGAAGCGGTTCAGCGGTGGTGGGAGGCTATTTCCGGGCCGATCGCGGAGGGCTAGCCGAGTTTCGGACAGATGGCCTATTTCGGGCGTGATGGCCGAAAGTTGGACGATATGAAGGTATTTCGGCTTTTTCGCGCGCACGTGGGTGCGACAATCGGCCAATGAGCGGCGGCTCTGAGCCTGCGGTAGTGGAGGTGTGCACCACGCCCGAGGTTTCCGAGAAGGAGGCATTCGAGCAGTGGGAGGCAGCGGTCGCGCAGGCCTATGTGCCCATGGTGGTCACGCCGGTGCGCCGGGGCGAGTTCCGGGCGCGCATCGTGCAGTCCAGGTTCGATGACATCGATGTGTCCACGGTGTCGGCCACCGGTCAGCAAATCAGCCGTATTCCCGGGCTGATTCACGAGCCGGAGGAACCGGTGCTGTTCGCCAGCATCACCACGCACGGGCACGGCTGGCTCGAGCAGGACGGCCGGGTGGGCGAGATGGCCGATGGCGGGCTCATGCTCTATGTGAGCTCGCGGCCCTTCACCGCGCATTTCGAGCAGAGCTGGGGCGTGGTGGCGGTGCAGGTGCCGCTGGCCGAGGTGGTCGGCGCCTCGGGCGTGTCCTCGGACCGGCTGCCCACCGCGGTGCGGTTCCCGCCGGACGGCGCGGCCGGCATCGTGGGCCGGTTCTTCTGCGGGCTGGCGCAATTGCAGCACACCGCGCCGGAGCAGGCGGCGGTGCTGGCCCGGCACGGCACCGGGCTGTTGGCCTCGGTGGTGCAGCTGGCGGCCGGTGAGCTGCCGCGCGAGGCGCCCGGCCAGGCGCTGACCAAACAGCGCGCGCTGGCCTTCATCCAGCGCAACTACGCCGATCCGACGCTCACGGTCGACCATGTGGCGCATGCCTGTTCGGTCTCGCGGCGCACGCTGTATCGCCTGTTCGAACAGGGTGAGGACGGGATCGCGGCGCTGCTGCGGCGGTTACGCGTGGAGCGCGCGCTCGCGCTGATCAGGACGGATCCGGCGCGCCCGCTGCTGTCCATCGCGCGCTCCTCGGGATTCGTCTCGGAGCGGCAGTTCTATCGCGCCTTCAAACGGGAAATGGGCATGACCCCCGGGGAATTCCGCGCGGGATCGGTGCCGAATCTGGCGGGCAGCCCCGTCCTGCCCGCCTGACGTGAATTGGCAGTGATCTGGCACGAGCTGACAGTCACAGCATCGCGGGCGATGGGAATACTTGTGAGGCATCGGTTGATACCGGTGATTTCCCTGAACCAAGTCGTGGACCCCGTGCGTCGTGTGGTTTTTCGTCGCGATAGTGCCCCGAGGCGAACCGCGCCGCTCGCACGTCAGGCGTAGTCGTCGATGATGCCGGCGGGCCGGGTCGTGCGACGAGGAGGCGCCGCCCGGTCGTCGCTGAGCCGCAGACGGCCGGGCAGCGAACTCGATGCCCCGCCCCTGAACTGGTCCTATTTGCCGGTTTCGAACAGGTTCAAACCTGTTTGCTGGGGCGCGGAGGATGGGATGATGCAAGAGTGGGAAACGCGGCAACCGCCAGCGCCGAAGTGTGCTCGAGCTCCGACACTTCCGCGCGTGAGGCATTCGAACAGTGGGAGGCGATCATCGCCGATACTGTCGTGCCCGCCACCATCGAGCCACTGGTCACGGGGCATTGGCGCGGCGAGGTCACCGTCAGTCAGTTCGACCGCTCCATGATCACCCGGATGCGCGCCAGCGCTCAGCGCGTGGTGCGCACCAAACGCCAGGTGGAACAGGCCAGCGCCGAGTTCCTACTGGTGAATATTGTTGTCGAGGGCGCGAACTGGACCGAGCAGAACGGCCAGCTGGCCGACAGCCCGGCCGGTTCCATCGTCTTCTTCGACAGCGCCCGCCCGCTGGAGAGCCGCACCACCGATGACGCCATCTCCACCATCGTGCGCGCGCCCATGAACCTGGTGCTCGAACACGCCGGGCTCATCCGCGACGAACTACCGCTCGCCACCCCGTTGCCCACCACCGGCGCGCTGGGCGTGGTGGCCGGTTTCTTCCGCGGCCTGGCCGAGCTACCGCCGGAGGAAACCACCCGTGCCGCAACGGTGCTGGAGTCCGAGATCGCCGGCATGCTGTCCTCCGCGGTGCTGCTGGCCACCGGCAATACCTCCCCGGCGCCGTCGGACTCGCTGTTCAACCGCCAGCAGGTGCTGGCCTATCTACGTAAGCGCTATACCGATCCGGAGCTGACCGTCGACGAGGTGGCGCATGCCTGCCTGGTTTCGCGCCGCACCCTGTACCGGCTGTGCGAGGGCTTCGGCGGCCCGGCGGCCCTGGTGCGCCGGATGCGGGTCGAGCACGCCCGCCGGCTGTTGCGCGCCGACCCCGCCCGCCCGCTGGCGGCCATTGCCGCGGCCTCGGGTTTCGCTACCGATCGGCACTTCTACCGGGCATTCCGCGAGGAAACCGGCTTCACCCCCGGTCAGTTCCGCGCCCAGCTGGCGCCAGGCACACCCGGTCACTAGCTCGGCACGGTTTGTCACTGCACTCAGCGACCGTTCGGCGAAGGGTGATGGCATGCCGGCTCGTCCGACCAGCGTTTTGTTCGCGGGCTACCCGGCGTGGACATCAATCCGTGCCGAAGGAGCCGAGGGTGCCGACGAAGGTGCGAGTAGCGGCCGTCCAAGCCGAACCACGATGGCTGGATCTGCGAGGCGGCGTCGCGCAGACAATCGAACTCATCGAGACCGCGGCGGCGGGCGGCGCCCGGCTCATCGCCTTCCCGGAGACGTTTCTACCGGGCTACCCGTGGTGGCTGTGGCTGGATTCGGTCAGCTGGGGGCAGGGCTTCTTCGCGCGCTACCGGACCAATTCGATGACCGTGGGCCGCACCGAGTTCCGCCGCATCGCCGATGCCGCCCGGCGGCACCGCATTCACGTGCTGCTGGGCTTCAGCGAGCGCTGCGGCACCTCGCTGTACATGTCGCAGTGCCTCATCGACGAGCGCGGGGTGCTGCTGGGCGTGCGCCGCAAGCCGGAGTTGACGGCCCTGGAGCACAAGATCTTCCAACCCGGTGAGCGTTCCGATCAGTACGTGTTCCGTACCGAGATCGGCCGGATCGGCGTGCACGGCGGCTCCGAACAGCTGCATCTGCCCGAGCGTCGCGAACTCGAGCGCACGGGCGCGCAGGTGCACATCGTGTCCTGGCCCGGATTCATCATTGCCCGTGACGTGGAATGGGGTGTGCGCGTGAACAATGCGGCTACGCTCTGGTACGCGGTGGTCGGGCAGCTGAATGTGATCGCCGCCTGTTCGATCATGGATGTGGCGGGCAGCGAGACCCGGCGCGGCCCGGACTCCGCCAAGCAGCTGGTGCGCGGACCCGGCGGGCACGCGCGGATCTACGCGCCCGGCGGAGACGAGCTGGCGAAACCGCTGAGCGGGCACGAGGAGGGCATCCTGTATGCCGATCTGGAGCTGGACCTGAGCTTCGAATCGGCCGCATAGTGGTATTCCGCTATTGGTCGCGCGCGCCGGAATCTGAGACACTGCCCGGTATTCGGTCGGGCGAAGGACCGTCGACGGTCATCGAGGGATGCGGAGTGGAGCAGTCGGAGGCGGTTAATCGGATCGAGATCGGATCCGAGGTGGAAACACCGGCGGGGGAGGCCTTCGAACGCTGGGAAGCGCTGCTGAGCGAGGCGTATGTGCCGCTGGCGATTTCACCAAAACAGACCGATCGTTTTCATGGATCGCTGGAACATGCCCGCTACGGCAATCTGCACGTGAGCATTCTGGCGGGCACGCCCCAGCTCATCGACCGGACCAAGCGGCTCATCGACCGCAATCACGAGGAGTTTCTCTTCGCGAGCATTCCGCTCAGCGGTGGCGGCCGGGTCCGGCAGGACGGCCGCATCGCCCAGGTGGATCCCGGCTCCATCGTCTTCTACGACGCCACCCGCCCGTTCCACTGGGAGGTCGAGCGGGACTGGGAACATGTCGTCGTTCAGGTGCCCATGAACAAGCTGCGCGAGCGCTACGGCGTGGTGGACTCCGATGTGCCGACGGCCACGGCCTTTTCGAGTGAGAGCGCGCCCGGAATCGTCGGCGAGTTCTTCCGCAAACTCGCGCGATTGCAGGGTGATGATCCGGGCGCGGCCGCACTGCTGGCCGCGCCCGCGGTCGATCTGCTGGCCGCGGCCGTGGTGGCGGCCTCCGGCGGCGTCCCGCGCGAGCAGTCGGCCGATGCCCTGAACCGGCAGCGGGTGCTGGCCTACATGCGCGAGCATTGCGCGGATCCGGACCTGGGTGTGGACCGTATCGCCGAGGGGTGCAGAATGTCCCGGCGGACGCTGTATCGGGTATTCGGCGAGTTCTCCGACGGACCGGGGACCATGTTGCGGCGCATGCGAATCGAACGGGCCTGTGAGTTGTTGCGCAATGCGCCGCAGCTCCCGCTGTCGGCGGTGGCGACGGCCTCGGGATTCCTCACCGAGCGCAGTTTCTATCGATCCTTCCGCATGGAAATGGGTACTACACCGGGCGCATTCCGGGCCATGGCATGAATAGTCGGTAGAAAGGCACAATTCGCCATTGTTCGATCGGAAACCGTTGACCAGCATCACGTTCCATGAGGAATACAGGATGAGTAATACGGTCCGAGTAGCCGCCGTTCAAGCCGAGCCGAAATGGTTGCGGCTATCGGACGGTGTCGAACAAGTAGTCGAACTGATCGGCGCCGCCGCGGTGGCCGGCGCCCACCTGGTCGCATTCCCGGAGACCTTCTTACCAGGTTATCCGTGGTGGCGGTGGGTGGAATCGAATCAATGGAATGTCGAGTATTCGACTCGCTGCCGCGAGAATTCGATGACACGCGATGGCGCCGAAATGCGCGCCGTCTCGGATGCGGCCGGTCGCAATGGCATCCAGGTGGTACTCGGATTCGGCGAGCGACAGGATCGCCGAATCTATATGGCACAGGCCGTCATCGACGAATTCGGTCAGGTGCAGTCGGTCCGGCGCAAAGCCGGGCTCAACAGCGTGGAACGCAAGGTGTTCGCCTCCGGTACGCCGAATCTGCCTACCGTGCATCACGGTTCGCTGGGCCGGCTGGGCGCGCTCGCCGGACAGGAGAATCAGCGACCGCTGCTGACCCGCGCGCTACGCGCGGACGAGGAACAGATCCATGTGGCCGCCTGGGCGGGAGCCCCGAGCGACCTCGCGCCGACCGGGCCCGATTCGGGCGCGACCGTCAGTCGCATGTACGCCTTGGAATCGCACGCCTTCGTGCTCGCGCCCTGTGCGGTGGTTGGGGAAGCCGCCGCACCGGACGGCACCGGCGGATTCCTGCGGCCGCCGCGGCGCACCGGGCGCGCCCGCATCTACAACTCGGACGGCACCGAGGTGGTGACACCGCTGGCCGAGGGCGCGGAGGGAATTCTCTACGCGGACCTCGAAGTGGACGAGCTCGGCGGCCACGGGCACGACATGGCCGGCGGGCGACGGCACCGGCAGGGCCGGGCGCCGGGGCGGCGGACCGCCGCGCGCACCGGGGCCACCCGGCGGCCGGGCGACTCGTGGGCCATGCCCATGGTCGTGGACTATCCGGCGGGTATGGCCGCCTGCTGACCCCGGGCAGGGGCTCGGCGCTGAGCACGAACTGCTCAGCGCCGAGTGCCGGTCCCTAGGGCGTGGTCGCGCCGATGGCCGGGGTCAGGAGCGCACCAGGCGCGCGATGGCGTCGGTGGCTTCCTTGATCTTGGCCTCGGCCTCCGGGCCGCCGGCCACGGCCGCGTCGACCACGCAGTGGCTGATGTGGTCCTCGAGCAGGCCCATGGCGACCGCCTGCAGGGCCTTGGTCATGGCCGAGACCTGGGTGAGGATGTCGATGCAGTACTTTTCCTCTTCGACCATCCGCTGCAGGCCGCGCGCCTGACCCTCGATGCGGCGCAGGCGCTTGAGGTAGTCGTCTTTCGCGGTGATGTAGCCGTGCGTAGCGTGATCGTGGCAGGGCTGCTCGGCTGTGGTGGTCTGCTCAGTGGTCACCGACTGTTTCCTCACTCCCGGGCATTAATACCCCCCTAGGGTACACCGTTCGGCCTGGTGCGGCCACCTATGCCCGCATGCGCAAGAATCAGGCGCATGAGTGCGGATCCACGGGCCACGCTGGCCATTATCGGCGGCAGCGGGTTCTATGACTTCTTCGGCGACGACGCGACCACCGTGGAGCTGGAGACTCCCTTCGGCGCGCCGTCGGCCCCCATCACCATCGGCCAGGTCGAGGGGCGGTCGGTCGCCTTCCTGCCGCGGCACGGCCGCAAGCACGAGTACTCGCCGCACACCGTGCCGTACCGGGCCAATATGTGGGCGCTGCGGTCGCTGGGGGTGCGCCGCATCTTCGGACCGTGCGCGGTGGGCAGCCTGCGCGCCGACTGGGGCCCGGGCACCGTGGCCGTGCCGGATCAGCTGGTGGATCGCACCTCCGGGCGGGATCAGACCTTCTTCGACGCGGGCGGCGTGCACGTCTCCTTCGCCGATCCGTACTGCGGTGAACTGCGCACCGCCGCAATCGCATCCGCCGGGACCGAGCTGCCGGTGAAGGACTACGGCACCATGGTCGTGGTGCAGGGGCCGCGCTTCTCCACCCGCGCCGAGAGCCGCTGGTTCGCCGGGCAGGGCTGGGAACTGGTCAATATGACCGGGCATCCAGAGGCCGTGCTCGCCCGGGAACTCGAAATGTGCTACTCCGCAATCGCTCTGGTCACCGACCTGGACGCCGGTCTGGAATCCGGTGAAGGCGTCAGCGCCGCCGACGTTTTCGCCGAGTTCGAGCGAAACCTGGTGCCGTTCAAGGCGCTGGTGCGCCGGGCCGTGGCCGCGGTCGACGGTGACGACACCTGTGACAAGTGCCGGGTGCACGCCGGAACCGGTGTGAACCTGCCGTTCGAGCTGCCGTAATTTCGCGGCATTCCGATTCCCCTACGCTGGAGGGATGAGCGGAGGCGAGTCGGGAGCCGAGCGGTTGCGGGTACTGCTGACCGGCGCCGCGGGGTATATCGGCTCGCATGTGCATCGCGCCCTGCGCGCGGCCGGGCACGAGGTGCTCGCCGTGGACGCCATGCTCGATACCGTGCACGGCCCGAATGCGACTCCGCCCGAGGGGATTTCCCTGGCCGATATTCGCGATCCGGAGCAGTTGGAGCCATTGCTGCACGGTGTCGACGTCGTCTGTCATCTCGCGGCGGCCGTCCCGCTGGTGAATTTTCCGGAAGGCTCGGTACGTGCCGAACCGCCGCCGGGGCGCAGACCCGGCGGGCGTTCCGCGGTGGGGCCGGCCCTGCGCGGCGGGCCCGAGACCGGGGGTGACGGGCAGCCCGCCAAGGGACCCGGTAGCCACGCGGTGGGGCCCTGTGTCCGAGGGCCCGTCGACAACCGCTCGGAGTCCGGTCCGCAGCGGCCCGGCCCGGTCGGGATGCAGCGGGCCGCGGTGTACGCCACGCACAACGACGCCGGGACGGCTGTCCTGCTGGCCGCCATGGAACGGGCGGGCGTGCGGCGGCTGGTGCTGGCCTCGTCGGTGGCGGTGTACGGGGAGGGCCGGTATCGCGCGGTGCGCGGCGGCCCGTTCTTCCCGGGCCTGCGGCGGCGCGCCGATCTGGATCGCGGGCTGTTCGATCATCGGGCGCCGCGCACCGGTGACGTGCTGACCTGGGAGCCGCTCGGCGAGGACGCGCCGCTGCGGCCGCGGAGCGCTTATGCGGCAAGCAAAGTCGCGCAGGAGCACTATGCGCTGGCCTGGGCGGCGAGCACCGGATCGGCGGCCACGGTGCTGCGCTATCACCACGTCTACGGTGATCCGGTCGCGGAGGTTCCGCCGGTGCGGACCGCGGAATCCGGTGTGGTCGCACGCTTCCGGGCGGAGCTGCTGGCCGGGCGGGCGCCGCAGATCTTCGAAGACGGCGGGCAGGTCCGGGATTTCGTGCACGTGCGTGATGTCGCCGCCGCGACCGTCGCGGCGGTCGAGCGCGGGCCGGCCGGTTTCGTGCCATTGAACATCGCCTCGGGGCGGCCGCTCACGCTGTGGGAGGTGGCGTCCATGATGGCCAAGGCGCTGAATGGTCCGGCGCCCATCGTGACCGGGCAGTACCGGCTCACCGATATCCGCCATGTGGTGGCGAATCCGGAACGCGCCCGGCATGCGCTGGACTTCACCGCGCGCACCGCGCCCGCCCGCGGGCTGCCGGATTACGCGACCGGCGCGGCCCGCCATTAGCCGGTGTGCGATATCCGTCGCGGCGGGATCTAGGCTCGCGCTATGGAGAATCCGCTGCGGCTGGAAGTCATTGTGGCCAGTACCCGGCCGGGACGGTTCGCGCCCGTGGTGGCGGACTGGTTCCTCAAGGCCGCGCGGGCCGATGAGCGATTCACGGTGGGCGTCATCGATTTGCTCGATACGCCGTTGCCCGTGGATCTGAGCGAGGCGCCCGGGGTGGGGGAGTATCGCGAAAGGATCGCCGCCGCCGATGCTTTCGTCGCGGTGACATCGGAGTACAACCATGGATATCCCGCCTCCCTGAAGACCGCCCTGGATACCGCCAAGCGCGAATGGCGGGCCAAGCCCATCGGTTTCGTGAGCTACGGCGGACTGTCCGGCGGGCTGCGGGCGGTCGAGCAATTGCGTCAGGTGGTCGCGGAGATTCACATGGTGTCCATACGCGAGTCCGTCGGCTTCGCCGAGGCCAAGCGGAAATTCGATGACGTGGGGGAGACCCGCGACGGCGCGGCCATCGACGCGTGTGAGCGGATGCTGCGCCAACTCGCTTGGTGGGGGCGCACATTGCGGGACGCGCGTGCGGCCGACCCGTATCCGGGCTGAGCGGACTACGGCGTCGCGAAAGCCGCGGCGGTCCGGGGACGGCCGATATAGGTGGTCTCGCGGGGAATGGAGACCAGGTTCAATTCCACCTCGGTGATTCCGGTGCGGACGAGGATGCGGTTGCCCATCGCATCGGGCTGGGTAATGGACAGATCCGGCCGGGCGGCGGGCCAGCCCAACGGATGCCCGGCCAGGTGGATGGTGGTGATACCGGCGTGCGGGGCGGGGGCGAGCACGCCGTCCACCACCGTCGCGGTGAATCCGGCATCGGCCTGATGGGTTTCGGCGGCGAGGGTCAGCCGCTCCGGATTGCCGATGGTGGTGATCAGATGCTCCCAGGTCTCGGGCCGGTCGGTCCGGATCAGGATGCGCTCGCCGACGGCCAGCGCGCGGAACACCAGCTGCTGCGCCAGATACAGCTCACCCGCCACGTACACACTCGAAATGCCCTGGCCGACAACGCGGATGGCGACGCCATTGCCCTCGTCGTCGGAGCCGAGCAGCTGCCCGCAGCCCGCCGCGGGCAGCTGCACCGCGTCGATGTCATCGATCTCGCGCTCGCGGGTGGGGACCGTGGCGTCCAGGCCGGGCACCGCCATCGGCAGATGCGCGAGCAGTCCTTCCCGGTGCCGGCCGTTCATGGAGATCATGTGCCGCTGCACCGGTTCCTCCGGCAGCTCCCGCGCGGTGAGCCGCCAGGCCGCGCCGATGCGCACGGTATCGGCGGTCTTGCCGGGGCGCAGCCGCACCGCCACCGTCGTACCGCGCGAGGGCGGGACCCACAGCCCGGCGAGCCGTTCGGAGTCGATTTCGCGCGGATCCACCGCGGCCCCGATGTTCACGCTGTTGCCGAGTTCGGCGTAGCGCCAGCGCTGGGTCAGCGCGGCCGGGTCCACGCCCGCGGTGATCTGCAGGGCGGCCTGGGTGATCTCCGGTGCGGTGAGGATGCGCGCCGAGCAGCCGCCGTCCTCGAGGGTGCGGACGATGCGCTGGGTGGCGATGGTGACCGCGCGGCACGCGCCCGCGAGTCCGCCGCCGCGCCGGGCGGCCGCGTCCGGGCAGCGCAGCGGATCGAAGGCGATGGCCAGCCAGACGGTGCGATGCGCGGTCGCGGGCAGCGGGCCGAGCAGGGATTCGTAGATGGCGCCCGCGGGCGTGCCGGCGCGGCTGCGGAATCCGTGCGAGACGATATCGATGCCGTCGAGCAGAATGTCGTGCTGCTGTAGGCGTTTCGCGAGTTCGGTGAGCGGCAGCAGATGCGAGGCGCGCACGGTGGAGCGGCCGAGCCGGGTCAGTCCGCCTTTGGGCGCCAGCACCTCCACGACCGCGACCACGCGGCTGCCGTCGCAGTACAGGCCGAGGGAGCGACCGTCGCCGGCGCGGAAGTCGATGAGGTCGGCGGGCAGGTGGGCGCGGGTGGGCCGGAAGCGGGCGCGGGTGGCGATCCAGGAGGCAACCGAACGTTTGCCAAATGGGATCAAAAGGATCAATCCGGCGACTATGGCCATGCCGAGCGCAGGCCAGAAGGGCAATCCGCAGACCAGAGCGACCAGTATGACGACTACCCCGGTCAGCTGAGCGACCAGGAGATTCGCCAGCGTCACATGCGCCGCCGCAGGGCGGAATCGCGCCCTCCCCGATTCGGTCATCGTCGTCTCCAACATTCCGGATCGGCCTCGGGTCCGCGGCCGATGGCGAAGGAAGATCCCCGGGAACTGTACTGTGTTCGGCGAACGCAATCACTGGTCGGGGGAGTTTTCATGCCTTCAAAACCGACGACGCGTTGGCAGGTGAGCGGGTACCGCTTCCTGGTCCGCCGCATGGAACACGCCCTGGTGCGCAGGGACGTGCGGATGCTGCACGACCCCATGCGGTCGCAATCGCGCGCCTACGCGGTCGGCATCATCCTCGCGGTCGTCGCCCTCGCCGGTTGCGGAGTGTTAGCTCTATTGCGTCCGCAGGACAAGATCGGCTCCAATCAGATCCTCATCGGCAAGGACACCGGGGCCGTCTATGTGGTCATCGACAATGTGGTGCACCCGGCGCTGAACCTGGCCTCGGCGCGACTGGCGGCCGGCGAGGCCGCCAAGCCCGCCACGGTCAAGGAATCCGAACTGGCCAAGAAACCGCGCGGGCAGCTCATCGGCATCCCCGGCGCCCCCGCCTCCCTGAACTTCGACGCCGCGAGCACCGGCCACACCTGGACCGTGTGCGACATGCTGGCCAATGACGGCAGCCAGAGCATCACCACCTCCGTCCTGGCCGGCGATCCGGCCTTGGGCGACAAGGCATCCGCCATGGGTTCCGGCAAAGCGCTCCTGGTCCAGGGCCGCGACAGCACCTACCTCGTCTACGACAACCACCGCGCCCGAATCGATGTGCACGACCGGGCCGTGGTCGACGCCCTCGACCTGCGCGGCCGCACCCCCCGACCCATCAGCGAGGGCCTGCTCAACGCCATTCCCGAAGTCCTGCCCCTGGTGGCCCCGCCCATCGCCGATGCCGGTGCCGCCCCGAGATATTCACTCGGCGACCACCGCATCGGCGACGTCGTCCAGGTCCGCACCGACGACGACAAGTACTACGTGGTCCTCGCCGACGGCCTGCAACCGGTCTCCCTCCTGACCGCCGACATCATCCGCAACGCCTACCGCTCAACGGCAGCCGACGACCGCATCACCCAAGCCGACCGCACCGGAGCCCCTGTCTCCTCGGCCCTGCAAATCTCCGAATATCCCGACAGTGCACCGGAAATCGTCGACGGCAAGGACCAGCCGGTCGACTGCCTGTCCTGGAAACCGCTCACCGCCGCCGACAGCTCCGACGGCAGCCGCCACGCCGACCTCACCATCCTCACCGGCCACGCCATCCCCATCCCCGACCGCGCCAAACTCGTCCCCCTCGCTCGAGCCGACGCCAACGGCCCCAACCTCGACTCCTTCTACACCAAACCCGGCGCCGGCTACTACCTCCAAACCACCGGCATAGAACCCGACAGCCAACGCCGCGACTCCCTCTTCTACATCTCCGACTTCGGCGTCCGCTACGGCATCAAAGACCTGGGATCCGCCAAAGCCCTTGGCATGGACCCGGAATCAGTCCGCCCCGAACCGGCCCCCTGGCCCATCATCGGACTGCTGGCCCCCGGCCCAACATTGAGCCGCGAAGCCGCCATGGTCGCCCACGACGGCGTAGCCCCCGACCCGGACCCGGCGAAAGACCCTGTGAAGCCACAGAACTGACC
This sequence comes from Nocardia sp. NPDC127526, assembly GCF_042672265.1. Lineage (NCBI taxonomy): Bacteria > Bacillati > Actinomycetota > Actinomycetes > Mycobacteriales > Nocardiaceae > Nocardia > Nocardia sp. NPDC127526. The sequence continues at coordinate 15,454 of NZ_JBHXVO010000021.1, forward strand.
AGTCGGTGTTGCTGTTCGAGCTGGAATGTCCGCGTCCGATCAGAGCCGCCCGGACCCGCTGATGCCGATGCGGATGCTGCAATACATGGTCAGCATCTGGGCTCTTTACGTGCGCGACCACAAGAACACCGGTGGCTGCCGGCGGTGATTCCGCTGGTGGTGCACGCGAACCCGGACGGCCGCAGCTGGAACAAGCCAACCGACCTGGCAGATTTGATCGATGTCGACCCCGCCACCCGTGAAGCCCGCGGAGACCTGCTGCCCAGCTTCCGTTTCCTGCTCGACGATCTCACCGTCCAAGCGGTCTCCGCGCTCTGCGCACGAGACCTGACACCAGCCGCCCGGGTGCTGCTGGTCGCGCTGAAGCTCGCCACCAAGAACAAGCACCTGGGCGTGGAGCTGCTGCCGGTGGCACCAGACCTGAACGCTCTTGTTGCCGCGCCCGGCGGCACCGAGACGCTGGCATGGGTGGCGACGTACATTATGAAGGTAGGCGAAACCCCGGCCGCAGACCTGAAACCGCTCCTCGACCAGCTCGGCCCCGACGCGAAGGGAGGTCATCATGACAACCGCGGAACAACTTCGCGCCGAAGGAGAAGCTCGGGGAGAAGCCCGAGGACGCGCCGAGACATTACTCGAGATACTGACGCAGAAATTCGGGCCCGCGCCAACCGGGATCGCCAGCACAGTGCGCAGTGCGGATGTAGCGCAATTGAGAGTCTGGACCACCCGGGCGCTGACTGCGGACAGCATCGAAGAGGTCTTCGAGGAGTAGCTCATCTCGACCGCACCTTGATGTGAAACATCGATGTCGTTTCAGACGTCGTCGTTGCGGATGCCGAAGTGCCGCCGGAGGGGGAAGGATGCGAGGAAGCCGAGAAGCAGTAGTAGGGCGACGATTCCGGTGCCGATGAGCGCGATATTGCGGGCGGTGTTGTCCGGGGGTGGCGGTGGTGTTGGGATGGCGAGTTGTTTGTCCACCATGGTGCTGGGGTGTTTGGGTGGCAGTTCGGTCGGGACCTGGGCGGTCAGGGCGGCGACAGGGTCGACTGCGCCGTAGCCGACGTAGGGGTTCCAGCCTTCGCCGGGGGCGTGGGCGGTGGCCTCGATGCGTTTGATGACGTCGGCGGCGCGGAGGTCGGGGAAGCGGGAGCGGATGAGGGCGGCTACACCGGAGACGTAGGGGGCGGCGAAGCTGGTGCCGCTGTAGCGGACTGTTTGGCCTTGGTTGGTGATCTTGGCGGTGGTGAGGCCGGTGTTGCGGGGGTCCAGGGAGATGACGTCTTCACCGGGGGCCGCGACGCCTACCCAGGGGCCGGGGACGGTGAATTTCGAGGGCTGGCCGAAGGAGTCGATGGAGCCTACGGAGAGGACGTAGTCGTCCCACCAGGCTGGGGCCACGTAGGAGCGCACGTTGTTCCAGAGATCTTCGGTGGGGTGCAGGGGGTCCAGGCCGGGGTTGCTTGCTTTGCAGGTGTCGGTGTTGCCGGCGGAAGTGACGATGACTACGTCCTTTTCGGCGGCGGCGTAGTGGACGGCGGCGCCGAGGGAGCCCATTTCGCGGCTGTCGGGTTTGCTTGTGGGACAGGCGACGAGGGAGATGTTGATGATGCGGGCGCCGGCGTCGGCGGCGCGGCGGATGGCGGAGGCCAGGGCGGAGATTTTGCCGTAGCCGTCGGGCATGTCGTCGGGGCCCTTGTCGCGGCCGGCGCCCTCGGCTTGGTACATGGCGCTGGTTTGGCGGATGGTCATGATGCGGGCTTCGGGGGCGACGCCCGCGAAACCCTGGCCGGGTTCCCGGGTGGCCGCGATCAGGCCCGCGACGAGGGTGCCGTGGGCGTCGCAATCCTCGGTGCCGTCACCGCCGTTGGCGACGTAGTCGCCGCCGGGGATGAGGCCGGGGAGGCGCGGGTGCGGTGAGACGCCGGTGTCGATGACCGCGACCAATTGGCCTGCGCCCTTGGAGAATTGCCATGCGTATTCGAGGTCCAGGGCGCGCTGGGTTGGCGGGATGGTCGAACCGCCGCCGCCGGATTGGGTGCTGATGCACGGCGAGTTGGCCGGATGTTCGGTGGGGCCGGGCGGGGCGGCGGGGCCACCGGCGGGCAGGAGTCCGGGATCGATTGCGGGGGGACGGTCGGCGTGGGCGATGCCGGACGCCGAGCCGATGGAGATGCTCAGTGCCAGTACCGCGGCTGCGGCGATTGCTCGGAAAACCTTGGAGGACATCAGCTATCCGGTCAGAGGCCGCGCACGTACGAGTACAGGTCGGTCACCCAGAACACCAGCGGCACCACGGCGGCCACGAAGGCGTATTCGAGGAGCTCGACCGCGCGGCGCATGGGCGGGGTCGCCTGCTGGCGCGGAACGATGATGCCGAACACCAGCGCCGCCGCCAGCAGGAGCAGGGCCGCGCCGAAGATGACGAGGGGCTGATCGAGCCGGAAGGAACCGGCGCCCAACAGGATCAGCAGCACGGCGGCGCCACCCGCGATGAGGACGACGGCCTGTTCCGCGCCCGCGTAGGTGCGGCTGCGGAACATGAGAACGACCGCGCAGACCAGTGCGAGCGCGAGGCCCGGCCAGTAGACGCCATCCGCATCCGGATTCCACACGCTCGCAACGGCTCCGGCGACGACCACCACGGTGGTGGCGGCCACCAGCCCGGCCAGATACCGGCGGGCGCGTTCGGACTTCGTGCGCAGCGCATCGAGTGTCGGCAGTGCGCGATGGTCGTCGGGATCGTCCTCGGTGGGGTCGATCGGCGTACCGGGTGCGGGCACCGGCGGCAGCGGGAGCTTGGCCAGCAGCATGGAAAACCTTGGGGCGAGGGACAATCCGGCCAGCCCGAGCGCGGCCGCACCGGCGCCGATGGCCTTCGCCGGAACATGGGTGAGCAGTCCGATCAAGGCGGCGGGCACGGCGTACACGGCGAGGGTGGTCACCCCGATGAACAACCCCGGCCCGACCCCGCTCACCCGCCACGCCAGCAGGGCGATGGCTCCGAGCAGCGCCGCGCCGAGCAGAAAATTCGCCCAGCCGTAGTGGTCGGGCACGAAGAGCAGGCCCGCGGCGAAGGCGGCCGGCAGTGCGCATCCGCCCAATACCAGGGCGCTGGCGGTATCGCCGTACATGCGGCCGAGCACCATGCTCGCGACCACCAGCAGCACGCTCACCAGCAGCGCCACCGTCCCGCTCACCCAACCGGGCACGGCATCGGGTGCCGCCAGCAGCCCGAGGCAGCCGACCAGCATGGTGAGCACCGCGAGAATCGATCCGGTCAGCCGCGCGGTCCGGGGCGTCCACCCGCGGAAATGGTCGGCGTCGGCAATCGCGACGTTGTACATGATGTCGTCGAACAGCGGCGTCGGCGCGGTGTGCTCGGCGCTCTCCAGCATGAGCAACTCGCCGTCGCGCACCTCCTGCTCGGCGAGGCTGAGCGAATTGGAGAACGGCGGCCGGCCGACCCGGGCCAGCACCCATTCGTGCGGTTCGAACTGCTCGCCGTCATGGTCGAAGTCATTGGCCCGGCTGTGCTGGGCGACCATATCGACCACACTCGGAATGACCAGGGCGACCGGTACGTCCACCGGAATGGCCATATCGACCTGGGTGTGCTTGGCCAGAATGGTGACCCGCGCGAGATCCGGCACGCGGACCAGGCCGCGTGCATCGTCGATATGATCCGTTCGCGCGTGCGTCACGCTGCCCCCAGCTCTGATCGATCCTCGTAATTTCCGTAGAGGCGCGCGTATCGCTGTCGCAACGCCGTGAAGTGCACAAATGCTGACCGCACTCTACGGCATCCGTTCCGCTATCCGTAGACTGAGGCCCGCAGTCCAGCCATCCGATGGGGGATTCAGCGTGAGTACCGTACGGTTCCAGCGTCGCCCGCGCCGGGAGATTCCACGCTCACCGGGCGGTGAGGTGACGCTCCAGCCGCCGCCGGAGATTCCTCGCAATATTCCAGCGAACCTCTTCACCAAGCTCATGCCGGTGGTGATGGTGGTCGGCATGCTCGGCATGGTCGCGCTGCTGTTCACCTCGGGCAGCGCCATCGCGTCCAATCCGATGAGCCTGATGTTCCCGATGATGATGGTCTTCTCCATGGTCGGCATGTACGCCGGTCAAGGCGGCAAGGGCACCAAGGCGGCCGAGGCCAATGAGGACCGCAAGGACTATCTGCGCTATCTGGACCAGGTCCGCCGCGATGTCGAGGACACCGCCGAACAGCAGCGCGCCGCCATCGAATGGAGCCATCCCGAACCGGGCCTGATCTGGATGCTGGCCGGCACCACCCGCATGTGGGAGCGCCGGCCCGGCGACAAGGACTTCTGCCACGCCCGCATCGGCCTGGGCAGCCAGCGGCTGGCGACCCGGCTGGTCGCGCCGGAGACCGGGCCGGTGGAGGAGCTCGAGCCCATTGCCGCGGTCTCGCTGCGCCGGTTCGTGCGCACGCATTCGACGGTGCCGGATCTGCCCACCGCCATTGCGGTGAAGGGTTTCGCCAGTGTGCAGCTGTCCGGCGATCGGGTGCAGGCGCGGGAGATGACGCGCGCGATGCTGTTGCAGCTGGCCATGTTCCAGGCTCCGGACCAGGTGCTCGTCGCCGTGGTCTGCGGACCGGACACGGCCGCGGAGTGGGAGTGGGCGAAATGGCTGCCGCACACTCAGCATCCGGAATCCCAGGACGGGGTCGGCACCGAGCGCATGGTGTACGGATCCATGCGCGCGGCGCAGGCGGGACTGGCGCCCTTGCTGCACAACCGGGTTCGGTACTCGCGCAATCAGCCGCCGAATCCGAATCTGGTGCAGATCGTGCTGGTGGTCGACGGCGGGCTGCTCGAAGCCGAGGAAGATCCCTTGCGGGAGACCGGATTCGAGGGCGTCACCGTCGTTGATCTGTGCGGGTACGCGCCGCGGCTGGCGGCCTCGCGGGGCATTCAGATGCTGGTGGAGAACGGGGAATGCGCGGGACGCGGGCCAACCGGGGCGATGGAGCGGTTCGCCGCCATCGACCGGATCAGCGCCAAGGAGGCCGAACAGGCGGCGCGGCGGCTCGCACCGTATCGGGCCGCCACACAGCGGGCGAGTGAGTCCACCGGTGATGAGGGCGAGATCATTTCGACCTGGGCGCAGTTGCTCGGGCTCGGCGATATCGGCACGTTCAATCCCGAGAACGCCTGGCGGCCGCGCTATGGGCGGGAGCGGTTGCGGGTGCCGTTCGGCATCGGCGCGGACGGGCTGCCGGTCATTCTCGATATCAAGGAGGCCGCCGAGGGCGGTATGGGCCCGCACGGCCTGTGTATCGGCGCGACCGGCTCCGGCAAATCGGAATTCCTGCGGACACTGGTGCTTTCGCTCATTGCCACGCACTCGCCGGACCAGCTGAACTTCGTGCTCGTCGACTTCAAGGGTGGTGCGACATTCCTGGGGCTGGAGGGTGTCGCGCATGTCGCGGCCATCATTACCAACCTGGAGGAAGAGGCCGATCTCGTCGAGCGCATGCGCGACGCGCTCGCCGGTGAGATGAACCGGCGGCAGGAAGTCCTGCGTGCCGCGGGCAATTTCGCGAATGTCTCCGAATACGAGAAGGCGCGGGCGGCCGGGGCGGATCTGGATCCGCTGCCCGCGCTGTTCGTGGTGCTCGACGAGTTCTCCGAATTGCTCTCGCAGCACCCGGATTTCGCGGAGCTGTTCACCATGATCGGTCGGCTGGGCCGCTCACTGCATGTGCACCTGCTGCTCGCCTCGCAGCGGCTCGAAGAAGGACGGCTCAAGGGCCTGGAAAGCCACCTGTCCTATCGGATCGGCCTGAAAACCTTCTCCGCCAATGAATCCCGCCAGGTACTCGGCGTGCCGGATGCGTACAACCTGCCGAACAATCCGGGCGGCGGCTATCTCAAATCAGATTCCGGCGAGATCGTGCGCTTCCAGGCCGCCTATGTCTCCGGCCCCTACGAAGGCGGCGGATCCCAGCCGGATGTGACCGACGCCGGCCACTCCGGCGATATCGACGTGACCGCGCGGCCGTTCACCGCCACCCACGTGGATTTCCGTGCCGCCGACCGTATTCCACTGCCCATCCCGCGGGAGGCCGAGCAGGCGCAGCCCGACGGTGAGGAGATCTCCAATCTGCAGATGCTGGTCTCGCGCGTGCGCGGGCACGGGCGTGCCGCGCACGAGATCTGGCTGCCGCCGCTGGATGAGCCCGCCACTCTCGATCAGCTCATTCCGCGCTCGATCCTTACCGGCGAATGGAATCCGGTCGCCACCCTGCGCGCGCCCATCGGCATCGTGGACCGTCCCTACGATCAGCGCCGCGATCCGATGATCGTGGACCTGTCCGGTTCGCGCGGCCATGTCGCCGTGGTCGGCGGTCCGCAATCGGGCAAGTCCACGGCGCTGCGCGACCTGGTCATGGCCATGTCGCTCACGCACACCGCCGAGCAGGTGCAGTTCTACTGCCTCGACTTCGGCGGTGGCACGCTGCTCGGGCTGGAGGGCCTGCCGCATGTCGGCTCGGTCGCCAGTCGTATGGACGAGGACCGGGTCCGGCGCACGGTCGCCGAAATGGTCACCCTGGTGCGGCAGCGCGAGGCCCGGTTCCGGCAGCTGGGCATCGAATCCATGGCGGAATTCCGGCGGCTGCGCGCCTTGGAACCGAATACCAGCGCGGCCGCGACCGGCGCACATCGGGATCCGTACGGCGACGCCTTCCTGGTGATCGACGGCTACGGCACCTTCCGCCAGGAGTTCGAGGCCCTCGAGCAAACCCTCATGAACCTTGCCGTACAAGGTCTTTCGTATGGCGTGCACGTGGTGATCTCCCTCGCCCGCTGGCCCGAGGCCCGCCCGGCCCTCAAGGACCAGATCGGCACCCGTGTCGAACTGCGCCTCGGCGATCCGATGGACTCCGACCTCGGCCGCAAATTCGCCGCCCTGGTCCCGATGGGCCGTCCCGGGCGCGGCATGACGCCCGACCTGCTGCACATGCTCACCGCCCTGCCGCGCATCGACGCCGAGCCGGATCCCGCCACCCTGGGTCCGGCTGTGGCGCATGCGGTCTCGGCGATTGCGGAAGCCACTCCCGGACGGCCCGCCCCCAGCGTGCGCATGCTCCCCGAACGCCTTCCCCGCGAGGAACTCCTGCACCTCGCCGACGACTGGCCCGCTCGAATCGACCGATCGAAGGCGGTCCTGCGTTTCCCTCTCGGCATCAACGAGGCCGAACTGGCACCCGTCTACCTGGATTTCAATGCCAGCCCGCACCTCGTCGTCATCGGCGATTCGGAGTCCGGCAAGACCACGATGCTCCGTTCCCTGATCGACTCGATCTGCGAATCGAATACCCCCGACCAGGCGCGCATCATCATGGGCGACTACCGCCGCACCCTGCTCGGCGCCGTCCCGCAGGGCTATCTCGCCGGTTACGGCTCCACCGCACCGCAATTCACCCAGAACATGGCCGATCTCGCGGCCTACGTCACCCAGCGCATGCCCGGGCCCGACGTCACGCCCCAGCAACTGCGCGACCGCTCCTGGTGGCGCGGCCCCGAAATCTACGTGCTCGTCGACGATTACGACCTGGTCGCCACCGCCAGCGGCAATCCGTTGCACGCCTTGGTCGATCACCTGGCCCACGCCCGGGACCTCGGCTTCCACCTGATCATCGCTCGCCGCTCCGGCGGCGCCGGCCGAGCCCTCTACGAAGCCACCATGAACCGCCTGAAGGAACTCAACTCGGCGGCCCTCATCATGAGCTGCCACAAAGACGAGGGCATTCTCTTCGGCACCACCAAACCCGCACTCATGCCCCCGGGGCGGGGCACCTACGTCACCCGTTCCGGCGACCAGCTCATTCAGCTCGGCTGGCTCCCGCCCGCCTGAAATTCGAATGGGGCGAGGCGAACGTAAAACGCTTTCGACAGAATTCCCCGTGCAAGCCGCGACCGTGAGCACGGTCGCGGCTTGCCTCGGTTTCCGAAAACGTCAGATGAGAACCAAGCCGATACCGCCGCCGACGATACCGCCTATCACACCACCGATAAAGATGCCCGGAATACACCCGACCAACAGGAAAATCAGGCCCACCGCGCACCCGAGGGCCACACCGATCGGAATGCCCACGATGCCGCCGGCGATAGCGCCGATCAGGCCGACATCCTGCAACTGCTGCCCCTCAGGAGTCAGCACCTGATCCGTCGGATAGACGGTCAAGGTGCTCCCGTCCGGGCTGACCTCCGAGTTCAACCGCATGGCGTACCCCCCGGCCTGGTACACCATGGGCCACCGCTCGACGAGGCTGCCGTCCGCCGCACTGACGGTGACAACCTTCCCGTCGAATTCCTGATCGAACCGCCCATTCTCCAGACGCGTGACGACAGCCTTGCCGTCGTCGGACACGACCGTCGAATAGCTGATGCCATGCTCACTTCCACTCCACCCCGGCTGGGTGACGGGCTCAGCATGAACGGTAATTGCCGCGATCCCCGTGGCGGCGATCGTCATCAGGGACGTCGCAACAAATTTCCGGATCCTCATTCGGTCACACCTTTCGATAGGAGATCGAACACGGGACCTTCTGAAGTGCAGCAAAACACCTAAACAATGGCACCGCTGTCAGCCGCATTCACCGGGAATGGGATAACGATTGTGAAACGCAGATTTTTCGAGAGGACTGTCCGACTACTCGGGGCTGCGGCTGGTGAAGTCGAAGGAGTCGCCGTCGATGCCCCAGGAGATGATGCGGTCGGGGTGGATTCGGATGAGGGTGCGTTCCTGGAATGGGAACGGCGGCTCCTCGTCGTCGAGGGTCTGGGCTGTGCCGCGGACTTCGATGCCGCGAATTACGTAGGGGTCCAAGGAGACCTGTTGGTCGATGACGAAGGAGACTCGGCTGCCCGCTTCGACATTGCGGTACTTGCGGCTGGTGCGCATGCGCATGCCGCCGATGTCGATCGTGCCGTCGGGGTTCACTCGGTAGCTGGTCGGGTTGTTCTGGACTATGCCGTCGGGTGAGACGGTGGCCAGGCGGCCGATGCCGGCCTCGGCGAGGAACCGCTGTTCGTTGCTGGTGAAGTGCATGTCGTTGTACTCCTTGTGAATTCGATGTCAGAACAGGATCAGGGCGGCGCACAGGCCGGCGAGGGTGATGAACTGCAGGGAGATCCGGTATTTCAGGATGCTGTCCCACTTGTCCTGCAGTGCACGGGCATTGGCCGGGATGATGCCGCTCTGGGCGGCGGCGGTCTGCTGGGAATTGATCGGCTTGGCGATGCGGACGTAGAAGGCGAGCCAGGTCAGCAGGGCCGCCACCGTGATGCCCGCGGCGACAGCGGCGCCGATCTGCCCGGTCGCCAGTGCGATCAGCAGTGTGAGCACCGCGCTGACCACTCCGATCATCCCGAAAATCGGCATGCGCCTGTCGCCGTAGTAGTGGCCCCAGCCGGCGCTCGTGGTCACGGTCGCGTCGTCGAGCTTGCGGTACACGGACCGCATGATCACGGCCGCGCAGATATCGGTGCCGTAGATGACGGCATTGGCGAGAACGGCGACGGCGGCAATGATCTGGCCGGTGAGAATGAGCATTTCGGCTCCCTTTTCAATCTAGCAGTGCTAGGAACTGGAGCAACGGTAACATTCGGATGCCGGCTTGTCTAGCGTTGCTAGATTGCGGATCGCTGCCAGGACCGGGTGTAAACGAAGCGCGCCCGGCACAGATGCCGGGCGCGCTGTCGGTGTGCGGTTGTGCGTGATTCAGAACAGGCCGGCGAGGGCGGTGTCCTTGGCCTGGAGTTCGGCATTGCCGGTGCGGACGAGGGTGGCGGCGCCGCCGAGGGTGGTGTTGAGCTGGCCTACGTGGGTGTTCCAGGTGCGCTGGAGGTCGGCGAAGGCCTCGTTGGCGTCGCCCTTCCAGTTGTTGGCGACGAAGTCTTCGACGCTCTTGTGGAAGGCCTCGAGGTCGTTGCGGATCTGTTCGGCGCGATTGATGATGGCGGTCGCGTTGTCGGCGACGCTGGCGAACTGGGCCGAGATGATCTGGCCACCGGTGGATGCTGCCATGGGAATTCCTTAGGTGAGGTAGCGAAAAGGAGCGAAAGGGGGATTAGACCGGGGGGAGATCCAGGCTGGAAACCTGGGCCTTCACCTGGGCGGCGTAATCCTGATCGTGCTCTTCGTAGTTCGAACCCACCTTGATGAGGGTTTCGGCGGTCTGCATCAACTTGTCGTTGAGTTTGTCGGCCTGGAAGTAGTAGCGCTCCATGAAGGCGTTGAAGGCGTCGGCGGCGCCGCCCTTCCAATTGGAGCCGGTGGTGATGTTGTCCTCATCGATCTTGAGCTGACGGATCTTGCCCATCAGCATCTCGTGGGTCTGCTTGAACTCGGCGGCCTTGGCCTGGATGAGCTCATTACTGGCTTCGAATGCACCGGCCACGGTGCCTCCTTTCGATTCGCGGGCGGACAACCCCTTGTGCAGTGATTGGACGGGGGTCACGGCCCTGCGGTTCCACCCCTGTACAGCTATTCGCCAGCACACTAACGCAGGATTGGTGCCTCTGACCAGCCCTAACGTCGACGGGGTGATGTCATCCACGCGAGAGGAAGCTCACAGGCCGCCCGCGAATCTCCGGAAAAGGCGATTACCACGTGCTGTTGGCGAGCAGCGCGTATTGCGCGGCCGCACGCTGATGCGCATCGCCGATCTGATCGCCTTCGACGGTGGCCACGTAGTTGCGATAGGTGAGCACACAACGGAACCGCTTGGTCGAATAATCGTTCTTGGCGGTCGTCTCGCCGCATTCGGCGCCGGGCACGCCGGCCGGAGCATCGGCGACCCCCGGATATGATTTGTCCAGAATGACCGAAGCCAGTTTTCCGGCCGCCTCGGCATCGCGCGCGCGAAACAGCCTGGAGTAGTTCGACATCGACTTGCTGAACGAATACCGATCCACGCCACTGTCTTTCATGACCCGCGACCAGTAATCCTGCTCACCCGTCATATGCAGGAACCCGCGCAATTCGAAGACCGCGTGGCTCTCGAAATCGGGAATGCCGATCCCGTCCGCATTCAGGGTCTGCCGGAGCATCCCGTCGGGATCGTAGGGCATCCGCAGAATGTCCTCGCGGCTCAACGGTTTCAGTGCGTCGAGCAGCGGAGCCTGCGCGTTGTAGATCTTCTCGACCAGGGCGGTCAGCTGCGTGCTGTCGGCCTCCTTCACCCCGGCGAAGATGCTGATCACATAGCTGCCCCGCGCCATGGTCGAGCCGATGGTGGGCACGCCCGGTCGCCAATGGGCGTGCGCGGCCGGATATTTCGGCACGGACAGCTTCTGGTTCTCCCCGGCGGCGAAGGCGAAATCGGCCTCGTCTATCCCGGCCGCTGCGCGATTCGCGGCCGCCTCATCCGGGAACTGCATGACGGTGACCGTCGTGAAAGGCGTACCGTCCGGCGCTTTCCCGGACTTGTCGATCGGCTGTTCGGCATGCCCCACCGACAGCCCGAACAGCAGCTTGTTGCTCTCCAGCACCGGTGCGGTGTCGTCGGCGAGCATCTCGGTCGCCCCCTCCGCATCGACGAACGGTTCGAAACCGGTGCCGTACTTGAAGTTCGGATCGATATCCGGGCCGGCCACCACCTGATTCGCCAGGCGCATGAGGGCCAGGCTGGTGCCCATCCCCAGGTCGGGGTTGTAGGTGTAGCGCATTTCCAGTGGATCGGTGGCGTACTTGCCCACGTCGAGCGTGCGCACATCGAGTTCGGCCGGCGCGGAGCTGCCGTTGACGCTGGATCCGCACCCGGTCACCACCAGCGCGGCCACCGCCAGCGCCGCGAAACGAGAACCTCGGGAAAACATCTGTGCTCCTCCGCTATCCGGCATTGACCAGCAGGGCGTACTGCGCGGAGATCCGCTGCTGCGCATCGAGCAGCTGGTTCGCCGCCACCGAGGCCGCATACCTGCCGTGCGAGACAAAGCAGTAGTAGGCGATGTCGTACTTGGAACCGAAGTACTCCCGGCACAGCGCATTCGGCAGATTCGCCGGGGATTCGGCGGGCCGGAACTTGCGCGAGGTCTCACTGTGCGCCACGACAATCTTCGCGGCCCCCGCCGCGTCCTGGGCGCGATAGACGAAATTGCCCCGCCAGGACACCCGGTCCACACCGGTCTCCTGGAACAGCGCGGTATCGATATCCGGTGCGAGGGACACCTGCAATCCGCCCTGGCGGTCGTACACGCCGGGCACGCCACGCTGGGACTGATCGTCGGCAACGGTCGGCAGGGCGCGCGCCAGCATGCCGTCCGGATCCGGCACCAGATCCATCAGCTTGTCCTGCGGTGTCGGCTGGAAGCTCGCCAGGCGCGCCGAGATCGTCTCGAAACTGCGCTCGGCGCGGCTCGGTCAGCTTGCCCAGATCGCGCTCTTTCAGCGCGGACATGACCGAGTCGTAGACATAGGAGAAGATGACGAATTTGCCGGTGGCATAGAAGGATCGGAGCTGGCCCGGCCCGGAGATATTGTCGGTGGCGAAGGACACCGCGTTCGGATACTTGGCCAGGCGCACTTCCTCGCTGCCGGGCTCGGCCTCGAAGTTCATCCGCCCGAGCGCCGTCGCGGCATTGGCCGCCGACTGCTCGTCGGCGAAGATCATCACCACATTGTCGAGTTCGTAGGACAGGCTCGGCTTCGAATCGGAGCGGCCTGTGGTGAGGAACCCGGTCACGAATCCCGGTGCGGCCGCGGTCATCGCCGCCGGATCGGCCGAGGCCCGCGACTTCATGACCGAGGAGCTCAGATCGATGAAGGCCCGAATCGCACCGCCCATGGCCGAGGGCGCGTACTTCACCTCGGGCATGATCTCCGACGGCAGCGGCAGCGCGTTCCCGAGCCGCCATGCCTCCACCAGCTTGGCCTGCTCGATAGTGGCCGCCTTGTCGTAAACCTTCGGTTGCGTGGGCAGATTGCCGACATCGAGCGAGGCCAGATCGATGACCGGCGCCGCGGGCGCGCCCGGCTCCGAATCCGATCCGCACGCGCCGGTCACCGCGACCGATAGCGCCACCCCGGCGGCCAGAGCCGCACGGCCGAAACTCCGCATGAATTCCCTCCCCGGTGAAAAACGATCAGCCGAACCCTACTTGACGCCCTTCTTCAGCACAGGCAGCAATTTGGCCAGCAGGGTCTGCTCGGAGGCGGCCGACCAGTTGCGCATGGCCGCGACCGCCGCCGCATCGTCGAGCGGCAGCACCGTGGCGCGCTGGCCGGTCACCGAGCTGGGCAGGCCGAGCAGGCCCCCGCCCCCGGCCTTCTCGTCACTGCGGATGGCGATGATGTAGGAGTTGTCGGGCACCTTCAGCGAGCTGTAGCTTTCGGCGGGCCGCGGCGAGGGCTCATCGCCCTTGGGCGCGTAGTCCAGGTTGTAGACGAAGCCGAGGGCCTCCATGAACTTGGCCTGCGCGGTACCCGACAGGTAGATGCCCACATCGGGCGAGATGCCGCTGCCCGGCGTGACATCGACCAGGGTGATGGTCTTGCCCTGGAAGACGGGATTGTCGGCGCGCGCCTGTTCCAGCGTCGGCACCGCGGTGCTCGTCGTGGTCGGGGCCGCGGTGGTGCTGCTCGCGGCCGTGCCGCCGCCCTGGTCCCCGCCGGAGAAGACGACCGCGCCGATGCCGACCGCGACGATGACGGCGAGGGCGGCCGCGATTTCGATGACCCAGCCCTTGCGGCGGCGCTTGGCGGGCGCGGCCACCGGAGCGGCGACCGAATGCCCGGTGAGACCGGTGTTCTCACCCGGCGGCCGGAGCATGCCCGGCGGGGCCACCTGAATCGGATAGGTGGGGGAGGTGTTGGTCGCGCCCGGGTTGTAGCCGGGCACAAGCGCATTCGCCGCGGCATCGGTGAATTCGCGGGCGCTGCCGAAGCGTTCGGCCGGATTCTTCGCCAGCGCGCGGGCGAAGACGTAGTCGATGGCCTCGGGCAGGTGCGGATTGATCGCCGTCGCGCGCGGCGGCGGCTCGTGCAGATGCCCCATCATGACCAGCGCCGGTTGCGTTGCCGGATAAGGGTTCTGGCCGACCAGCAGTTTGTAGAACGAGCAGGCCAGGCTGTACAGGTCGGCGCGGTGGTCCAGCGGCTGCCCCGACAGCTGCTCGGGCGGCGCGTAGGCGATGGTGGCCACGAAGCTGCCGGTCTGGGTGAGCTCCACGGTGTCCTCGGTGGACTTGGCCACGCCGAAGTCCGCCAGCAGCGCCCGCTCGTCCTCGCCGTCGGCGCTAGAAAGCAGGAAGTTGGCCGGTTTCACATCCCGGTGCAGCAGGCCCTTGCGGTGCGCGTAGTCCAGGCCCTTGCCGACCTCGGTGACAATGCGCAGCGCCCGCAGCGGGGTCATGGCCGTGGGGTCGCGCTGCATTTCCGCGGAGGCGTCGGTGCCCTCCACCAGCTGCATGGCGATCCACAGCTGCCCGTGCTCCTCGCCGCGATTGTGCACCGAGACGATATTCGGATGATCCAGTCCGGCAACGACATTGGCCTCGCGCTCGAAGCGCCGGCGGAATTCGGAATCGCGGGACAGCTCGGCGGAGAGCACCTTGAGCGCGTCCATGCGCGGCAGGCTCGGATGTTTGGCGAGGTAGACGGTGCCCATACCGCCGGAGCCGAGAACGCGGTCGATCCGGTAGCCGCCGACGATGGTTCCCGGACTCATCGCCATTCTTCGAACTCCTGGATCTCGGTGGTGCGGGCTGCTGCTCGTCGGAGCTTACCGAAGGGCAGCAGCCCGCGCCGTCGACCGAGATCGGTTACAGGCTATTGGCCAGCAGCGCGTACTGGGCGGCTATCTTCTGCCGCACATCCGGTTCGTCATCGCTGCTCACCACGCCGACATAGCGGTGGTAGACCACATAGCAGCGGTTCTTGTACTCGGATTCGGTGTCGCCCTTGCTGTTCAGCTGCACGCACTTGGCGCCGGGCAGATCCTTGGGCGCCTCGATATCGTCGTAATGATCGCTCTCATCGGCCACCAGCCCGTTCAGCAGCACTTGGGCCCCGGCCTCGTCGCGGGCGCGCAGCACCGCGGCCGCGCCGACGGTGGTGATGGCGTCCGCGCCGCTGTCGGCCACGGCCTTCGCCACATCACGCTGGTTGTTGGCATCGTGCACGATCTTGGTGCCGCCGTACACGGCGAACACCCGCGGATCCGGAGTGGCGCTGCCGCGCTCCTCGACCACCGTGCGAGCCAGCAGATTGTCCGGATCCACCTTCAGGCTGTTGAACTTGGTCTGCGGGGTGGGCGAGAACTTGTCGAGCGCGGGCACCTGCGCGTCCAGCGTCTTGCGCACCCACTCCAGCAGATCCTTCTCCTCGGCGCTCGGGCGCTCGATGAACAGCGAGATCACGAACTCCTTGTACGCCATGAAGGTTCCGACATTCGCCACCCCGGGCCGCCAGTGCACCAGGGCGTCCGGGTACTGGCTCAGCGTGAGCTTCTTGTTGACATCCGGCGCCACCCCGAAGTCGGCGTCCTCGAGCTCCCGCGCGGCCGTCTTGGCGGTGCGCTCGTCCGCGAAGCGCATCACCATATTCGTGAGGGTGGTGACGCCCGCCCCCTCGCCGCCCAGCTTGTCGGCGCCGCTGGCGATGAAGGCGGTCAGCATATTGTTGCGTTCCAGCACCGGCTTGGACACCGCCGCCAGCGCGGTGGTGGTGGCGTCCTCGATATCGACCACGGCGCGCCCGCTGCCGCCGTAGATCAGGGAGGAATCGACGCGATAGCTGGGCACCACGGCATCGGCCATCCGGAAGCCTTCCAGCAGTGCGCCTTTGCCCGCGGAGTCCTGGCCGTAGCTGAACTTGTCGACCGGATAGGTGCCGACCTCGAGCTTGCGGACGTCGATCTCCCCGGCGGTCGGCGTGCCCGGGACACTGCACGCGGCGAGTAGCAGGGCGGTCAGGGAAAGGCAGGCGGCGAAGAGCGGTGTGCGTGCTGTGCGAACCATGTCAGGTCCTCGTTCCTCCCGTACGGTGCATTCAAAGTAGCGGACCCGGCGCACGGCCGGGGGCCGTCGCACAACGTCGCGCTCTCACCGGCACATCGTCCGCGGGCGGCCCGGACGCAACGCCGGACGGGCACGTAACCTGGTCACTGTGTTGAGAGTCCCGCGCCGCGCGAACACCGGGGGCCGGTTCCTTTGATGGATCGGCAGGTGGAGGTTGTCGCGGGCAGCCATATTCTCATCCGGACGGCGGGGGCTGTGATCCTGGTCGCACATCGGGAGAAGGGCAAACCTGCCGAGGACTCGCGCGCCGTGGTGGCCGCGCGGGCGCTGGCCGATCTGGTCGCCGAGGCCACCGACCACGAACCCGACGGGCCCGGCCGGATGGTGGCGCGGCAGGCGACCCGCTGGCTCATGAAGGACGCCGAGCGCATATCACCCGGTGAGCCCATCGAATTCGGCATTCTCTCCGCCGCCGACACCGGCGGGGTGGCCATCTTCCTGCACGGTTCGGCCACCGCGGTGCTGGCCGGGACGAACGTCGAGTACTACCGCGGCAGCGATGCCGCCTTCACCGTGGACCGGGTCGCCGAGCATCCGGAGCGGGCGGCGGCGCTGTTCATCGACGAAGGGCGGCGGCGCGCGCCGGAACTGCCCGAGCGCGGCGTGGGCTCACTGGTCGAGGGCGTCGCACTGGCGGCCGGTGCGGTGGTGTGGTTCGAGGGCGATCCGCTGCCGGCGCGCCGGCCGGTGCGATCCGGTGCGGTGAGCGACCCGGGCAAGCCCCGGGTGCGCCGGGAACCGCCCGCGCCGACCGCGGCCTACGATCCGGAACCCGAGCCGATTCCGCTGGACCCCAACCTGGTTCCCACCCGCACCTCCACCAGCCTGCCCGCCGGGCTGGACCTCGAGCCCGAATCCCCGGCCGCCACCGCGGGCTACGACCAGGGCAGTGCGCCGGGCTTCGATCCGCATCACGCGCCCACCGAGCAGGGCGGCACCAATCCGGCCATCGGCACCAATCCCGCGCCCAAGCCGGATCCGGATCTGCAGCGCCGCATGGAGGCCACCGCCAAGGCGACGGCGCTCACCGTGAAGGTGCTCGGATTCAAGTGCGCGCGTGCGCATCCCAGTGATCCGCGGGCGGCGTTCTGCACAGTGTGCGGCATGCCGGTGGATCAGACCCAGCAGGTGGCCGAGGTGATCCGGCCGCCGCTGGGCATGCTGGTGCTCGACGACGGCATGACCTACGTGGTGGCCGCCGACGCCGTGGTCGGCCGCGATCCGGAGCAGTCCGCGGCTGCGCAATCGGGCCTGGTGCCCTTGAAGATCGACGACAACTCCGGCGGCATGTCCCGCGCGCACGCCGAGATCCGCCTGGTGAATTGGGATGTGACCGTGGTGGATCGGGGATCCACCAACGGCACCCGGGTGCGGATGCCCGGTTACCGGGATTGGGTTCGGCTGCAACCGAATCAGCCGATGGTGCTGATCCCGGGCGCGGAGGTCATGCTCGGCAATCGGGTGCTGCGGCTGGAACCGGTCGCGCCGCCGCCGTTCGGCTGAACCCTCGCCCTGCGGCCGAAGCCGTTCGGCCGGTTACGAATACCGCGATTCGCAGGTCTTCTGATCACCCAGCACGCCGGCGCGGAAGGCGTCCACACGGGCGAAACCGCTGGGCACGGTATTGCCGTCGGTATCACTGGCCGCCAGGCCGTCGGTGAGCAGGCCCGAGACGGCCTCGTCCAGATCGCCCGGCGACAGCCGCACCTGACTCTCGGATCGATTGGGGTCGGCCAGTTTTCCGGTGATCACCCCGGCCAGGCAGGCCGCGCGCAACCCGGTCTTGGCGCCCTTGAGCGTCTGCCCCGCATCATGCTGCACCGCCAGCGCGTACCGGGATATGAAGACCACGTACGCGGTGAAGTCGCCGGTCACCTTGACCGGCAACCCGTCCTGCTCATCGGTATTGGCCACGCCGCGATCCTGCAGCGCCGCCAGATCGGTGCCGATGGTGTTGGTGGCCGGACAGTAGGTCACCGGCACCGTGTCCTTCGCATTCCGGCAGTCCAGCGTGGCCGTCGAATAGTCGTACTTCGGCTGCGGATCGACGGGCATGATCTCGCCCATGGATTCGGCGATGGCGCTCAGATTGTCCTGATCCACATTGGATTCGCCCAAGGTGGAATCGTTCTCGAAGCTCTGCGGCAGTTTGCCGCGGCGGGCCTCGATCTCGTCGATGTCGATGGCCTTGCAGCCCTTGGCGCCGTCGGTGAAGCCGATCTGCACGGCCGTGACCCGTTCGAAGGCCGAGCCGTGCACGCTCTCGGGATCCTCGGGATTGTCGTCGCGAATGGCCACGGTGGCGGCCAGCACCTCGTTCAGGCCGTCGGAGGTATTGATGGTGAAGTGCTTCGACTTGCCTTCGGCCACATGGCGGATGAACGCGCCCGCGAAGCAGTCGGCCTGCTGTTCCTTCACCAGGGTGGGGGTCTTGCGGGTGACGATCTTGGCGATGGACTGGATGGCGTGCCCGTATTCGTGGGCCAGCACCATGACCACCGACATCTTCCCGAAGGTCTCCTGCACCGCCGGCAGCAGAACCGACCGATCCCACCCGATGGAGTGGTCGAGACTGCAGTAGGCGGCATTGACGAGCCGGTAGGTGCTCTCCTCGCAGAACTGCACATCCTGCGACCGCGGCGCCTTCGCACTCCAGGACAGCAATTTGGTGACGCGCAGGAAGTCGCCGTCGAAGTCCTTGGAGTACTCACCCTGCCAATAGGTCTCGATATCCTCGATGGCATTCATGACCAGGGTGTCGATCTCGCCGCCGTCGGTGTTCTCCGCCCGCAGCGTGGTGTCCGGGACCCCGGCGCGCGGCCCGTTGGGACCACTGGTGGTGGGCAATCCGGCCACCTTGAAGGGATCGTCGTAGATGGAAACCGCGCGGCCGTGAACATTTCGTGTACATCCGGCCAAGAGCGCGACCACCAGCACCAGGATGCCGAGCACGGCACCCGTTCGGAAAACAGCCGCCCCCTGGCGTCTCGCCACGTCCACTCCCTCCCAGGCCAACCGTACTCCCGGCCCGCGCACGAGCGCTCGGGCGATAAAGCACGAGGCCGTAGTCCGGGCCTTCGCATATTATGCGGCCATGTCTTCACCGGGGGCGCAGCAGATCACCGTGCGTCATGATGGAAACGAACGGGTCTTCGACGCGAGTCAGCAGATCACCATGGGGCGCGCCCCCGAAGTGACGCTGTTCGTGGACAGCCCGCTCGTATCGCGAGTGCACGCCACCCTCACCTTCGAGGCCGGGTCGTGGATGCTGACCGATAACGGCAGCACCAATGGTGTTTTCGTGGACGCTCGGCGACTGAGCGCTCCGATCGTCATCAACCGGCCCACCCAGGTGCGCCTCGGCGACGCCATCAGCGGGCCGCTGCTGCACCTGCTGCCGCAGGGGTCGCGGATACCCGCCCCGCCGATGACGCCGCCGCAGCCGCAACAGCGCCGCATGCCGCCCCCGCAGCAGCCGCCGCGCCAGCAGACCCCGCCGCCGGTGCAGCGGCCGCTCACGCCCCCGCAACCGCAGCCCCGCCAGCAGCCGCCGGTGCAGCAGCCCAGACATCAGGCGCCGCCGCAGGGCCGGCATCAGGCGCCGGCGCAGCCGAGACAGCAAGCGCCGCAACAGCCGCCGATGCAGCGACCGCAGACCCCGGCGCATCCGCAGCCCCAGCAGCAGCGGCCCGCGCCCGCGCACTCGTATCAGCAGCAACAGGTGCCGCCGCAGCAGCCGCCCGTGCAGCAGCCCCCGGTCCAGCAGCCCCCGGCGCAGCCCGCGATGCCCTTGCATCCCGACGCCCCGGATGTCATGAACATGACCGCCAAGGCGAATATCGCCGCGGCGCCGCCGGTCCGGGCGCGCGCCTCCACCGCGCCCATCGCCAAGGCCGACCGCCTGCCGCCCGGCGGCCTGAACATCGGTCGTACCAGCGACAATCAGATCGTCGTCAATGATCCGCTGGCCTCGCGCAAGCACGCCCGCCTGATCGGCGACCGGCAGGGCCTGACCATCGAGGATCTGGGTTCGGCCAACGGCACCTTCGTCAACGGCCGCCGGGAGCAGCGCACCGTCCTGCGCGAACGCGACATCGTCACCATCGGCAATGTCGACTTCGTCGTGCAGGAGGGCACCCTGGTGCACCGGCAGCGGCCGGTCGCCGAACAGGGCCTGCACGTGCACGGCATCGAATTCACCGTCGAGGGCAACAAGAAGCTGCTCATCGATGTGAACATGCAGGCCGGGCGCGGCTCGCTGACCGCGCTCATCGGCCCCTCGGGCGCGGGCAAGTCGACGCTGTCCAAGCTCATCGCGGGATCCACGCGGCCGTCCGCGGGCGTGGTCACCTTCGAAGGCCGCGATCTGCACGCCGAATACGACGCGCTGCGCTCCCGCATCGGCATGGTTCCGCAGGACGATGTGCTGCACAAACAGCTCACCGTCAAGCAGGCGCTCGGGTTCGCCGCCCAGCTGCGCCTGCCCCCCGATACCTCCAAGGCCGACCGGCAGCAGGTCATCGCCGGTGTGCTGGACGAACTTTCGCTCACCCAGCACGCGGACACCCGGGTGGACCGGCTGTCGGGCGGTCAGCGCAAGCGCGCCTCGGTGGCCATGGAGCTGCTGACCGGTCCGTCGCTGCTGATTCTCGACGAGCCCACCTCGGGCCTGGACCCGGCGCTGGACCGTCAGGTCATGACCATGCTGCGCGAGCTGGCCGATGCCGGGCGCACCGTCATCGTGGTCACGCACTCGGTGGCCTGCCTCGATATGTGCGATCAGGTGCTGCTGCTGGCGCCCGGCGGCAAGACCGCGTTCTTCGGGCATCCCGGCACGGTGCGCGACTTCCTCGGCACCAGCGACTGGGCCGAGATCTTCGGGCGGGTCGCCGCCGATCCGGACGGCGCCTTCGCGAATTACCGCTCCCGCCAGGCCTCCGCGCCACCGCCGCCGGCGGCCAAACCGGCGGCCAAGGCGCAGCCGCCGAAATCCAGTGCCTTCAAACAGTTCTCGACGCTGTCGCGACGGCAGGTGCGGCTGATACTCGCCGACCGCGGGTATCTCGCGTTCCTGCTGGTGCTGCCATTCGTACTGGGCGGCCTGTCACTAGTGGTGCCCGGCAGCAATGGCTTCCAGAAGGGCGCGCTGGTGCAGGCGCCCGATGGCAGCTTCGTGCTCAATGGCGGCAGCGAGGCGCAACAGCTGCTGGTGGTGCTGGTACTGGGCGCCTGCTTCATGGGCTCCACGCTGAGCGTGCGCGACCTGGTGGGCGAGCGGCCCATCTACTTCCGCGAGCGCGCGGTCGGATTGCGTTCCGGCGCTTACCTGATGTCCAAGGTCGTGGTGTTCAGCATTGCGGCGCTGCTGCAGGCCGCGGTCATGCTGGGCATCGTGCTGGCGGTCAAGAACGGGCCCGGACCGGGTGCGGTCATCTCCGCGGGCAGCGCGGAACTGTATATCGATGTCGCCATGACCGCGGTGACCTGCGTCGTGCTGGGTCTGCTGCTGTCGAGCATCGCCAGGTCCAATGAACAGGTGATGCCGCTGCTGGTGGTCGCCATCATGGCGCAGCTGGTGATGGCGGGCGGCATGATCCAGGTGACCGGTCGGCCCGTGCTGGAACAGATTTCGTGGATCTTCCCGTCGCGCTGGGGTTATGCCTCGGGGGCGTCCACCATCAATATCCGCGAGATCTTCCCCGCCGCGCAGCCCGACGCGCTGTGGAAACACCAGGCGTCGATCTGGTACCTGGACATCGGCGTGCTCGCGGGGATCGCGCTCGTGCTGATTCTGCTCACCTGGTCGCGATTGCGGTTGAAGAAGAAGTCGACCGCATGAGCAGGGTGCCGCGCGCGGAATTCGTCGAACGGGCAGACTGGTGGCTGTGACAGCTCGAGTTGGAGCCGTGCATCTCGGCTGGGACGTGGTTTCGGTGGCCGCCGGTGGCGGCGGTGCGCCCATACGCCCGGTTCAAGTCGAAGGCACCTACACACCGCCCGCGTACCTGCTGGCGGATTCGTCCGGCCGGCTGCACACCGCCGGCGTGGACCGGCGACCCGATGTGGGCATCGCCATCTCCGATGTGCGCGACATCCTCGGGCACCCGCAGATCGTGGTGGCCGGGGCGACCTGGCCCGCCGATCTGGTGTTCCGGGCGCGGCTGCACAATCCGCTCGCCGCGGTCGCCAAACACCTGGGCGGGCAGCCGGATGTGCTCGCGCTGCCGTTCCCGGACGAATGGCCCGACCCCCAGGTCGACGAATACGTGCGCCTGGTCGAGCAGCTCGGCGTGGTCGCCGAGGCGCTGCCGGAATCCGTGGCGCTGTCCGGGTACATCCGCGCCCTCGGCCTGGTCCGGGGACCCGGGCGCGGACCCGCCGTCGGCGCCACCGGCGTCTACTCCGACGGGCGTGAATGCCTCGTGGTGGCCGTGCACGGCGATGACGAGCAGCCCACCGAATCGGTGAGCGTGCCCATTACCGAGGCCGCGCTGCACGAGGCCCGCGCCGCCGACAATGTGGTCATCGAGGTGATGGCCGCCGCCCGCGCCATCGACGCCGACACCTCCACCATCCTGTTGTCGGGCAATGTGTGCTTCAACGACGCACTGCGCCTGGCCTTCCAGAACCATCTCGGCCATCGCTTCCAGGTGGCCGACCATCCCATGCATGCGCTCGTGCTGGGGGCGACCCATCTGCTGGTCGCCGACAGCGAAGCCGAGGGGTTCGCGGAACCCGCTGCCCGCCAACCGGATTCATCCGGTACCGGTGGGCAGCAAGCGGTGCGCGCTCCCGAGCACGGCCCGGCCGGGCAACCCGCGCCGAGCGGTCCTCGCCATGCCGAACACGGCCCGGCCCGGCCCGCGCAGCCCGCCACGGGGGAATTCGCGCCGCCGCGGCACAGCCACAGCACTCCGGTGGGCGCGTCGGCCCACCCTGTCCCGCAGGGGCAGCCTGCGGCGACACCCCCAATGGGTCAGACCGGGCAGACACCGCCGATGGGTCAGGCCGGGCAGCAGCCGGTCGGCCAGGCCGGGCAGCAGCAGCCTGTCGGTCAGTCGGGGCAGCAACCGGTGGTTGGCCAGGCCGGGCAGCAGGCGGCGGGACAGCCCGGGCAGCAGCCGGCGGGACAGTCCGGCGCGGAAGCGGGCGGCGCGGCGCGGCCGCTCGATCAAGGCCCCCGCAATGTCGCCCAGCCCCCGGCCGATCCGGCCGGGGTCGAGCAGACGCGGCGGATGACACCGGAAGAAGTCGCGCAGGCTCCCGTGGCCTCCCGCGGTGGATTGCCGCCCGGGCTGGCCGGAGTCGGCGGTCGCTTCACCCGTCCGCCGGGCACCCCCGCCGATGATCAGATGACGGCCGTGATGGGCCGCGGACCGCAGTCCCAGCAGGGCGATCAGCAGGGATCGCAGCAAGCCGGCGGGACGTACGGCCAGCCCGGCGCGCAGAGCTCCTACGGTCAGGGCCAGCCCGGTTATCAGGGCGGCCAGCCCGGCGGTTACGGCCAGGGCGGTTACGGCGCACCCGGAACATATCCCGGTCCTTCCGGAAACGCTCCTGGTCAGGGCGGTTCCATGTACGGTGGGTCGATGCCGTCCAGTGGGTCGCGTCCATCGCATCCGGGATCGCCGGAAGATGTCGCTGGGCAGCCGGATTCGGAGTCCGGCGCCGAGGGGGAGCGCAAACCGCGCAAGGGCAAGCTCTGGGGCAAGATGAAGGACAAGTTCGGCGCGCCCATCGTCATCGGCGCCACCGCGCTCACCGCCATCGGCCTGCAGACCGCCGACGCCCCGTCGGCCGGTGCGACCGCCGAACCGTGCGCCCTCGCCCCCTCGATCACCAATATCCCGCGGCAGGGCATCTCCGCCATCGACGAGCAGCAGGACGCGGAATGCCTGCGCCTGGGCATCGGCACCCTGCGCTATACGATTCCCGGCCCGGCGCGCGGCATCGATCCGGGTCCGCCCGTGCAGATCTAGCCGAGCTGGTCGTCGTCCATCCCGCCGAGACCCTGCGGGGTGGCCTCGCGCGGCGGCGGCTCCTTCACCCGATTTCGGGTGGGTACGTCCGCGCTGGTATCGTGGCTCGTTGGCGTGCGGTACCGCCGGGTCTCCCGGTGTGTTCCACGGGTCCCCGGGTCTCCACCGGCCGCCGGGACAAACTCGATCGCACGTTTGGCTGGCATCACATACGACAGACAGGGAAGCACTGTGCCTACGTACAGCCCCAAGGCTGGTGACGTGACCCGCAAGTGGTACGTCATCGACGCCACTGACGTAGTGCTCGGCCGTCTCGCCGTGCAGGCTGCGAACATCCTGCGTGGCAAGAACAAGCCGACCTACGCGCCGAACGTCGATGGTGGCGATTTCGTCATCATCATCAACGCCGACAAGGTTGCCGTCTCCGGCAACAAGCGCGACGACAAGGTCCTCTACACCCACTCCGGTCACCCGGGTGGTCTGAAGGGCCGTACCGTGGGCCAGATCCTGGACACCCGCCCCGACCGCCTGGTCGAGCGTGCCGTCAAGGGCATGATCCCGAAGAACAAGCTGGGCAACCGCATTGCCGGCAAGCTGAAGGTCTACGCAGGCCCGACGCACCCGCACGCCGCTCAGCAGCCCATCCCGTTCGAGATCAAGCAGGTGGCCCAGTGACCGCTCCTGAGGAATTCAACGACGACTACGTCGTCGAGGACACCGCCGTCGAGGTCGTCGAGGAAGGCGACGGTTACGAGGCCGAGGCCGAGTACACCGCTTCCTACGCCGCCCCGGTCGTGATCGATCGCCCGGTGCAGACCGTCGGCCGCCGCAAGGAGGCCGTGGTCCGCGTGCGCCTGGTGCCGGGTTCCGGCAACTTCGTGCTCAACGGCCGCACCATCGAGGATTACTTCCCGAACAAGGTGCACCAGCAGCTGGTCAAGTCGCCGCTGGTGACCGTCGAGCGCACCGAGACCTTCGACATCCACGCTCGCCTGGTCGGCGGCGGCCCGTCCGGTCAGGCCGGCGCGCTGCGTCTCGCCATCGCGCGTGCGCTGATCGAGGTCACCCCGGAGGACCGCCCCGCCCTCAAGCGTGCCGGCTTCCTGACCCGTGACCCGCGTGCCACCGAGCGCAAGAAGTACGGCCTCAAGAAGGCCCGTAAGGCGCCTCAGTACTCGAAGCGCTGATTTTGCGCCGTCCGGCTCTACCGTGCCCGGCCCTTCCTGGGGTCGGGCACGGTACGGTCTACACGGCAACCTGTACGAGAGCAGGCTCCCGGCAACGGTTTTCGCAACCGATGCCCCTTCTTTCCTTCTGGGCGCACCCCGCTGCGGAACGCAGCGGGGTGCGAGAGGCGGGGAGAGGGCCAAGGGCCTGCTCTCGTGCTATATCGACCGACCAGGGGTGAGGTTATGGGACGTTTGTTCGGCACCGACGGAGTCCGCGGGCTCGCCAATGACTCTCTGAGTCCTGAGCTGGCACTGCAGGTTTCGGCTGCGGCGGCGCAGGTTTTGAGCAGGGGGAAGAAGCGCGCCCTGGCCGTCGTCGGGCGTGATCCGCGCGCCAGCGGCGAGATGCTGGAGGCCGCGGTCACCGCCGGCCTGACTTCCGCTGGGGTGGACGTGCTTTCGGTGGGCGTACTGCCGACGCCGGCGGTCGCCTACCTGACCAGCGTGTACGACGCGTGCCTGGGCGTGATGATCTCCGCCTCGCACAATCCCATGCCGGACAATGGCATCAAGATCTTCGCCGCGGGCGGGCACAAGCTCGACGACGAGCTCGAGGATCGCATCGAGGCTTTGCTCGCCGAGGGCGCGTTCACGCGGCCCACCGGCGCGGGCGTGGGCCGGGTGCTGGGCGGACCGGGGCACGCCTTCGACACCGACAGCCGGTACAGCCTGGAAGGCACTCACGAACGCTATGTCGAACACCTGGTGGAGGCCACCGGGCGCGACCTGAGCGGTCTCACCGTGGTGCTCGACTGCGCGCACGGCGCGGCCTCGGAGGTCGGCCCGGCCGCGCTGCGCGAGGCGGGCGCCACCGTCATCGCCATCAATGCCGATCCGGACGGCCTCAATATCAACGACGGCTGCGGATCCACCCACCTCGACCAGATCCAGCGCGCGGTGCGCGAACACGGCGCCGACCTCGGCCTGGCCGTGGACGGCGACGCCGACCGCTGCCTGGCCGTCGACGCCACCGGCGCGATCGTGGACGGCGACGCCATCATGGCCATCCTCGCCCTGGCCATGCGGGACTCCGGTGAACTGGCCCAGCAGACCCTGGTCGCCACCGTCATGAGCAATCTCGGCCTGCACATCGCCATGCGCGCGGCCGGAATCGCGGTGCGCACCACCGCCGTCGGCGACCGCTACGTCCTCGAGGAACTCCGCCGCGGCGGCTTCACCCTCGGCGGCGAACAGTCCGGCCACGTGGTCTTCCCCCAATTCGGCACCACCGGCGACGGCATCCTCTCCGGCCTGCGCCTCATGGCCCGCATGACCCAAACCGGCTCCACCCTGGCCGAATTGGCCGCCGTAGTCGAGACCGTCCCCCAGGTCCTGGTAAACGTGCCCGTCTCCGACAAAGCCGCCGTAGCCACCGCCCCCGAAGTCCTCGAAGCCGTCTCCGAAGCCGAACGCGTCCTGGGCGACACCGGCCGAGTCCTCCTCCGTCCCAGCGGAACCGAACAACTCGTCCGCGTCATGGTCGAAGCCACCGACCCCGACCGCGCCCAACGCCTAGCCGACGATCTCGCCAAACTCGTAGCAGCGGTCTGAACCAAAGCCCGCAGGTCCATCCGACCTCCGAGAGAGCCTGCGCCCGGCCGCCGTTCCTCCGCTGGCTGGGTTTCCGGGCCCGGTCGCCGTTCCTGTGCCGGTGAGGGTCCCGGGCTCGGTCGCCGTTCCTTCGCTCACCAAGGGGGCTCGGGGGCTTAGGCCCCCGTCTTCTCTCCCCGCTAAGGGGGGTCCGGGGGCTTAGCCCCCGCTCTTCTTTCCACTCACCGAAGGTGAGGATCAGAGGGTTTCGGTGAGCTGACCGGCGTTCATGTTCCAGCGGCGGGTGGCGCGGACGTTGTCGAGCATGCGGCGGTCGTGGGTGACCAAGAGGACTGTGCCGTCGAAGGTTTCGACGGCCTGTTCCAGCTGTTCGATGGCGGGGAGGTCCAGGTGGTTGGTGGGTTCGTCGAGGACCAGGAGGTTCACGCCGCGCGCTTGGAGTAGAGCCAGGGCTGCGCGGGTGCGTTCGCCGGGGGAGAGGGTGTCGTTGGGGCGCAGCACATGTGGGCCGCGCAGGCCGAATTTGGCGAGCAGGGTGCGGACCTCGGCCTCCGGCCAATCGGGGACTTCGGCGCTGAAAGTATCGGCGAGCGTGGCGGTTCCGCGGAACAGGCCGCGCGCTTGATCCACTTCGCCGATCGCGACGCCGGAGCCCAGCATTGCGGATCCACTGTCCGGCCGGGTTTTTCCTAGCAGGAGTGACAGGAGGGTGGACTTGCCCGCGCCATTGGCTCCGGTCAGGACGATGCGGTCGCCGTAGTCCACCTGAACGGTGACCGGGCCGAGGGTGAAGTCGCCGCGCGCCACGGTCGCATTCGACAGCGTCGCCACCACCGTGCCGCTGCGCGGGGCGGCGGCGATGGACATGCGCAGCTCCCACTCCTTGCGCGGCTCCTCGACCGCGTCCAGGCGTTCGATGCGCTTGAGGGTCTGCTTGATCTTCGACGCCTGCTTCTCGGTGGATTCGGCGCGCGCCTTGCGGCCCATCTTGTCGGAGTCGGCCCCCTTGGCCTTGCGGCGGGTATTGCGGACGCCGTGTTCGAGCCAGTTGCGCTGCATCGTCGCGCGAGCCTCGAGCCCGGCCTTGGTGTCGGCGTACTCGTCATAGGCCTCGCGGGCGTGGCGGCGGGCGATGGCGCGCTCCTCCAGGTACGACTCGTAGCCGCCGTCGTAGCTGCCGACCTGCTGCTGGGCCAGATCGAGTTCGACGATGCGATTCACGGTGCGGGCCAGGAACTCCCGATCGTGGCTGATGACCATGAGAGGTTCGCGCACGCCGGTGACGAACTGCTCCAGGCGGGCCAGGCCGTCGAGGTCCAGATCGTTGGTGGGCTCGTCGAGCAGCAGGATGTCGAAGCGGGACAACAGGACCGAGGCCAGGCCGGCGCGGGCCGCCTGGCCGCCCGAGAGCACCGTCATGAGGGTGTCCAAGCCGTGCGGCAGGCTGTCGCTGAGGCCGAGTTCGGCGGCGGTCTCGTCGGCGCGCTGCTCGAGGTCCGCGCCGCCGAGAGCGAGCCAGCGTTCCAGGGCGGGCGAATACTCGTCTTCGCCGCCGTCGGCCAGGCGTTCGGCGGCCGTGTCCATGACGCGCTGCGCCTCGGCCACTCCGGTGCGCCGGCGCAGGAATTCCAGGACGGTCTCGCCGGCAATGCGTTCCGGCTCCTGCGCCAGGTATCCGACGGTCGCATCGGGCGGGCTGAGGGTGATCTCGCCCTCCGGCGCGCGGCCGTCGGCCAGTATGCGCAGCAGGGTCGACTTGCCGGCGCCGTTCACGCCCACCAGGCCGATCACGTCGCCGGGGGCCAACACCAGATCGAGGTCGGAGAACAGGGTCCGCTCGCCGTGTCCGGCCGCGAGTCCGCGCGCATGCAGAGTGGTGCTCACCTGGGGGATTCTGCCCTGCTCAGGGTTGCACCCTGACTCCGGGCCCGGTGAAGATCAGGGTGCGAATGGGTCATGGGACCGATGCCGGGGCGGCCGGGCGCGCGGAGAGTGGAGGTATGACGACACCGACCCCCACCCGCAAGCTCACCCGCTCGACCAGCGACAAGTGGATCGCGGGCGTGTGCGGCGGGCTGGCCGAGTACTTCGGCTGGAACGCCAATATCATTCGCCTGCTGTTCGTGCTGTCCTGCTTGCTGCCGGGCCCGCAGTTCATCATCTACCTGGTGCTGTGGCTGATCATTCCGAAGAAGCAGACCCCGACCTATCCCCAGGACGTGAGTTATCCACAATCGGTATGAAGGTGCTGCGGCGCTGATGCCCGAGTGACAGGATGATAGCCACGTCACTGCGGAGGAGCGCACATGGTCACATCGGGTGATCTGCCAGGCCTTGATCTGCCGAACCTCGACGCGCACACCGAACTCGGTGCGCTCGGCGCCGTGGAGCTACAGCACCCCACCCAGGACATCGATGGTGACGGCACCCTCGACACGGTGACCACCACCAGCGATAACGCCATGCAGGTGTGGACCGACCTGGACCACGACGGCTACGCCGACCACGTGACCGTCGTCGACAGCGGCGGCGACTACGCGGCCTGGGAGTTCCACCACCACCCGGACGGGTCCACCGAATGGGTGCGCACCGACGCGGGACGGCTGGGCAGATAGCCGAACCGGGGGGATTCGACCAAGGGGGGACACATGGGTGGATCGAACGCGCTCGGCGTCGACATCGACGCCCTGCGCACGACGGCCGCGAGCCTGCGCACGGGCGCGGGCACGCTGGCACAGGAATCACGCCGCATTGCCGAGCACACCTTCGGCCTCGGCCATGACCGGGCGGGCCGCAACTATTCGCGCCAGGGCATCGCCGTCCACGATGGCCTGGCGCGAATCGCCGCCGCCCTGCGCAACTGGAGCACCGCCGCCGCGGCCACCGCCGACGTATTCGACCGCGCCGCAGCCGAATACACCCGCATAGACCGCAACCGCACCACCGCCCTGTCAGGGGCACGCCCGTGACCTTCGACCCGGCGGGCAAGTCGATCGACGAAATCCTGGACCACGGCGCACCCGGCCTCCAGTACTGGGAACACTTCCTGCCCCTGTACGACAAGGCCTTCGACCCACCCGAGCCCATTGCCGTGACCGCCCTGCAAGCCGCCTACGACGAGCAGCGCGGCATGAACCTGGCCGAACTCGAAACCACCCGAACGGAATTGGCGAAAGCCCTCGACACCGCCGAATCCGGCTGGACCACCCAATTGGATCTCGCCCACCGACTCCCGTCCATCTGGACCGGCGGCACCGGCTCCGAAGCCCTCGCCATGGTCGACACCCAACTCCGCCGCGCCCGCGAAGACCTGGACGCCGCCCGCTCGGCCCTCACGGCCCTGAGCGACATGATCGACCCGCTCCGCCAAGCGGCCGTCACCAAGGCCGAACACGCCCTTGCCCTCCTGCCGCAAACGCCGGACGGCACAACCGAACTCACCATCGCCGGCCGCACCCCCGAAGATGTAGACGCCCTGCTCGCCGACAACTCCGACCCCTGGCTGACCGAAACCTTCCGCCCCGACGTGGAAACCAAGCTCGACGCCTTCAAGGCCGCCTGCACAACCACGAACCAGTGCTTCGAAACCCACTACGAAATACTGCTCACCGCCTTGAACCGGGTCATCGACATCCCCTACCCCCAACCGGTGGACCTCCTCATATCCCCGCCACCCGCCGACCCCGCGCCACAACCGGCGCCACAATCCGGCGGCCTCGCGCCACAGCTGCCTTCACACTCCAGCGGGCCCGCATCGCAGTCCTGCCCGGAAACCCCATCCGCCCCAGCCTCATTCGCCCCAGCGACCCAGGCGTCGCCGCCGACCGCGCAACAGAGCATTCAGCCACAACAAGGTCCAATCCCCGCAGCTCCGGTATCGACCCCCGAGGGGTCGACCTCTCCAGCCGCCGTTCCCGCCCCATCCGACCCTGCGGCATCGCTCCAATCCGGCCGGCATTTGAAATCACCACAATCCGAACCGGAATCGTCACCCGAGGACCCGAACCCCACGCAGTCATCCCAGCCGATGGAGGACTTGTCCACCACCCTCACGGCAGGCCTCTCCGGCCTGGTCGACCTCATCCGCTCCGTGATTACCGGCCTCGGCCTCGACAAACTCCCATCCCTCACCGACCTCCTCGAGCCCCAGAACCCGGTCACCGAACCCGACCCGGTCACCGAACCCGACCCGGAGGCCGAACCTGACCCGGAGGCCGAACCTGACCCGGAGGCCGAACCTGACCCGGAGGCCGAACCTGATCCGCCCGCCGACCCCAGCATCGAAACGTCACTGTCCGACGATCGCGAATCCGGGCCGGACGCTCCGCCTTCCGATCAAGCGCCCGATCCGTCCGAACTCAATAGTCAGCCACCTGCCCAGGGTGCGAAGTCCGCCGAGCCGAGCGTGCCGGAAGGCTGCGAAGCGCCCATTCCGGACCAACGCATGCCACCCGCCTCCCTGGAAAGCTGCCAGCTCGTCCCGCCGTCCGAGGACTGCCCGCCGGCCGGCACGCTGGCCGACGCCGCACCACGCCAAGACGCTCCTGCGCCAACGACTTGTCCCCCCTCCTCTCCGGGAGACAGCGCCGCGCCGCCGCAAGACGCCGCGCCCCACCCGGAATGCGGTACCACCCCACCCGGAAATCCCGTGCCGCCCAGCGAGATCCCCGCCCCCGCACCCAACCGGGCCCAGCCCGAGGGCACCCTGTCCCCACCAGGCGAATGCGTACCGCCCGGAAGCGCCCACAATCCGGAAGGTACGAGCGGCCAAAAGGACGAAACCGGACCTCCGGAGCAGGGTCCCCCACCATCGGGCAATATCGCTGTGCCCGAATGCGATCCCGCCCCGCCCGGCAGCAACCCTCTGCCGCCCGACAAGGAACCAGCGCCCCTCGGTGCCGATCCGAGCCCACCCGGACAAGGGACATTGCCGCCGGAAGCAGCATCGCCACCAGCCGATAGCCCCGGGACGCCAGTGGATCCGGTGCCACCCCTCCGCGATGGCGGCTCGAGCGTCGAAATCCCAGACGGCGGAGTGGAAATCCCGGAAGTCGTGGAATGATGACGATGCCTGTCAACGAGTTCGCGCGGAGCGGCATTCCCCCGGCGGATGACATGGTCGGGATCCGTACCAGGCTCTACGGCGATGCCGCAGCTGGCCGATTGCCCGGGTGCGTCGATGAATCCGGTGCAACCGCTCAGTGATGGCGGCTCGAGCGCCGAAATCCCGGAGCGCGACCGAACTGGTAGATCGCTGGCCATCCCCAGCCCACGTCGATTACCTGATGCCAGCGGATGACGCAGCGGGGATCCGTACCAGGCTCTACGGCGACGTCGCGCAGGCCGATTGCCCTCGCGCGTCGGTGAATCCGGCTTCACCCTCAGCGATGGCGGCTCAGGGATCGCGATACCTGCCGCTCGTCTGATCCGAACTGTCCGCCGACAGCCCTGATGCGCCGGGTGAACCGGTGCCAACCCGCAGCGGTGGCGAATCGAGTGTCGAGATCCCGGGCGGCGCAAGGGACATGTGAAACATCGCCGACCGGGAACTGGTGGCGGTGACACGCCGGAGAAGCCCGCCACCAGTTCCCGGTCGATGGTGTTTCGGATCGGCGTCGGCGTCGGACACGGTGGCAGCCCGTCCGCGCGCGGGGTCTCGCGCGAAGCGGCTATTTGCGGAGAGCTTGGACCAGTTGGAGCAAGGGAAGTTTCTGGGGCTTTTCTTCCGGTTCTTCCTCCACCGCGTCGGGGTCGACGAATTGGGTGTGGGGGATGAGGGCTTCGGGGTCGGCGAAGGGTTTGTATTTCTTGTCGCCGAGGACGGTGTAGTTGAGGTAGCCGGTGAGGATGGCTCGGGTGAGGCGTTCGGTTTTGGGTTCGTGTTTGCCGGCGCCGAGGGCGGCCAGGGCGCGGCGGCCTTCTACCAGGCCGTTGTTGGTGGCCTTGTCGACCGAGCGGAGGAGGGCGTCGCCGCCCCAGGCCGCGGCGAGGGGGACGGCGTTGGAGGTGACCGAGGTCAGATCGGTGGCGCCGGCCAGGATGAGGGCGGGGGCCTCGATGGCGGGGGCGAGGGATTCGCCGGAGGGGGCGGTGGGGGCGGGGTAGAGGGCGGCTACGGCGGCTACCTCGCGCTGGGAGGCAGCGATGACGGCCGCGCCGGCGCCCATGCCGTGGCCGGCGAGGGCCAGTTTGTCGGGGTGGACGCTGATGTCGCCTACGCCCAAGCGCACGCCGGTGCAGATGTCCAGGGCGGTGAGCAGGTCGGTGGCGAGGTTGAGGTGGGAGGGGATGGGGCCGCGTTCGGTGTCCGGGGCGGCGGCCACATAGCCCCAGGAGGCGAGGTGCTCCAGGAGTCGCCGGTAGTTCGCCGCACCGGCCAGCCAGCCGTGGCCGAAGGCGACCGCCGGTAGGTTGAGCCCCTTCTCGGGGGTGTAGACGACGCCGGGCTGCCCGGCGATACCGAGGTTGCCGCGCAGCACCTGGTGCGGGCCACGCGCGGTCAGGGTGCTCAGGAGCGTTTTCACAGACGGCGACACGACGTTGAACTTATAGGATGCGCGCGAGCTTGGGGCGTTTCGCCCGGTCCCGGTCACATCCGGATTCGCGTGTCGAACCTGCCCGGTTAGGCTGGTGACCCATGTGCGGAATCGTGGGGTACGTGGGGTATCGGGATGCCCTCGGCGTAGTAGTGGACGCGTTGCGCCGCATGGAGTATCGAGGTTACGACTCCGCCGGAGTGGCCATTCTGGACGGCGCCGGCGGGCTCGCCGTCGAGCGCAAGGCGGGCCGCCTGGCGAATCTGGAAGCCGAACTGGCGGAATCGGGCACGGCCCGCTTCGCCGGCGCGACGGGCATGGGCCACACCCGCTGGGCCACCCACGGCGCGCCCACCGACCGCAATGCCCACCCGCACCGCGACGGCACCGGCCGGGTCGCGGTGGTGCACAACGGCATCATCGAGAACTTCGCGCCGCTGCGCCGCGAACTCGAAGAGGCCGGAGTCGAACTCGGCAGCGACACCGACACCGAGGTCGCCGTGCACCTGGTCGCCCGCGCCTACAACAAGGGCGACACCGCCGGTGATTTCGTCGCCTCCGCCCTGTCGGTGCTGCGCCGCCTGGAGGGCGCGTTCACCCTGGTCTTCGCGCACGCCGACCATCCCGGCACCATCATCGCCGCCCGCCGCAACACCCCGCTGGTGGTCGGCGTCGGCAAGGGCGAGATGTTCATCGCCTCCGATGTCACCGCCTTCATCGAACACACCCGCGAGGCCGTGGAACTCGGCCAGGACCAGGCCGTGGTCATTACCGCCGACGGCTACACCGTCACCGACTTCCACGGCGCGACCGACGGCGTCCGCACCCGCCCGTTCACCATCGACTGGGATCTCGCCGCCGCCGAGAAGGGCGGCCACGACTACTTCATGCTCAAGGAGATCGAGGAGCAGCCGGCCGGTGTCGCCGACACCCTGATCGGCCATTTCGCCGACGGCAAGATCATTCTCGATGAGCAGCGCCTGGCCGATCAGGAACTGCGCGAATTCGACAAGGTCTTCGTGGTCGCCTGCGGCAGCTCGTATCACGCGGGCCTGCTCGCCAAATACGCCATCGAGCACTGGACCCGCCTGCCCGTCGAGGTCGAGCTGGCCAGCGAATTCCGTTACCGCGACCCGGTTCTGGACCGCTCCACGCTGGTAGTCGCCATTTCGCAGTCCGGCGAGACCGCAGACACCCTCGAGGCCGTCCGGCACGCCAAGGAGCAGAAGGCGCGAGTCCTGGCCATCTGCAATACCAATGGCGCGCAGATTCCCCGCGAATCCGACGCCGTCGTCTACACCCGCACCGGCCCGGAGATCGGCGTCGCCTCCACCAAGGCGTTCCTGGCGCAGATCACCGCCAATTACCTGGTCGGCCTGGCCCTCGCGCAAGCCCGCGGCACCAAGTACCCCGATGAGGTCGCCCGCGAATTCGCCGAACTCGAGGCCATGCCCAAACTCGTGGCCCGCGTGCTGGAATCGGCTCCGCAGGTGCGCGAACTCGCCCGGCAGCTCGCACACGTCCCCACCGTGCTGTTCCTCGGCCGCCACGTCGGCTACCCGGTGGCGCTCGAAGGCGCGCTGAAGCTCAAGGAATTGGCGTACATGCACGCCGAGGGCTTCGCCGCCGGTGAACTCAAACACGGTCCCATCGCCCTGATCGAGGACGGCCTGCCGGTCATCGTGGTCATGCCCTCCCCGAAGGGCCGTGCCGTGCTGCACTCCAAGCTGCTCAGCAATATCCGCGAGATCCAGGCCCGCGGCGCCCGCACCATCGTCATCGCCGAGGAGGGCGACGACACGGTGCGCCCGTTCGCCGACCACCTCATCGAAATCCCGGCGGCCCCAACTCTTTACCAGCCGCTGCTGTCGACCGTTCCACTCCAGATCTTCGCCGCCGAAGTGGCGCAGGCGCGCGGCTACGACGTCGACAAGCCGCGCAACCTCGCGAAATCCGTGACCGTCGAATAACTTCCGGTTCCGCTCGGAACAGAAAGCCCCGCAGCTCTGAGAAGGCTGCGGGGCGTGTCATATCGGTAGGGGCGTCTACTCGACCGTGATCGTGCCCTTCATATCCGGATGCAGCGGGCACAGATACCGGTAGGTCCCCGGCACGGTGAACGTGTAACTCCACTCGCCCTTGTGAATGATCGGGCTGTTGATCCCCATGGCCACATCCCCGATCCCCTGCACCGCATGCGGCGCCTTGTCCTCGAACTTCCAGGTGACGGTGTCCCCGGTCTTGACCGTGAGCGCGGCCGGGGAGAACTTCATGTCCACCACATCCACCGTCATCGTGGCAGGCGTACGCGGCCCCGACGTGGCGGCCGCCGTCGAACTCGCCGCCGTCGAGGTGCCCGCGGTCTTCGACGAGTCGGACCCGCACCCGCCGAGCGCTAGCGCCCCCGCCACCACGGAAACGAGGAACAGGACGCGCACGGACGAGTAGTGGCGGATAGGCATGCGGCCAGCGTAACCCCCACGATTAGCCCGCTATTCGCAGGCAGCCGCTCCCGCCGCAGCAACGGCGTGCCGCTCCCGCTCGGCGGGAATGGGGTGTTGGTTGCACGGCCTGCGTTGGGGTGCGGGTCGCACGGCCTGCGTTGGGGTGTCGGTCGCACGGCCTGCGTTGGGGTGTCGGTCGCACGGCCTGCGTTGGGGTGTTGGTTGCACGCCCTGCGCTGAGGCGTCGGTCGCACGCGCCGAGTTGAGATGTTGCCATGCCGCCGAGCGGTGCCGCCGCTCGAATTCACCGTGATCCGCCGCTCGCATTCACCGTGATGGCGTGTCGCTCGCAGGCGCCGTGCTGGGGTGTCGCGATGGCGGTCGCCGCCTTCGCGCGGTGAGGCCGCTCGCCGCCGGCCCCGGAGCGTACGCTGGCGTCGTCGCAGCCAGGCGGGGCCCGTCCCCGCGCAATCCTCGTCGCGGGAGGCGAACGATGACCACACCGGCGGTACGCGGGTACTACACGGCCGACGAGGTCCGCGCGGCCGAGGCCGAACTGTTCACTCGGATCCCTGCCGGAATGCCCATGCGCCGAGCCGCTTTCGGCCTGGCCGACGTGGTGGCGCGCGAACTGCGCGAGCGCACCGGGGGAGTGGCGGGCCGCACGGTCACCCTGTTGGTCGGCTCCGGCGACAACGGCGGCGACGCCCTCTGGGCGGGATCGTTCCTACGCCGACGAGGCGTCGCGGTCCAGGCGGTCCTCCTGTCACCCGAGCGCGCCCATACCGCCGGACTCGCCGCCCTGCGCCGCGCCGGCGGTCGCGTGCGTGACGACCTCGGCAACCCGGACCTGATCATCGACGGCATCGTCGGCATCTCCGGCCGCGGCCCACTCCGCCCGAACGCGGCGGAACTCGTTGCCTCCGTCGATGTCCCGATCATTGCCGCCGACCTGCCCAGCGGCGTGGACCCGGACACCGGCGCGGTCACCGGCCCCGCGGTCCGCGCCGAGGTCACGGTCGCCTTCGGCGCCTACAAGCCCGTCCATGCTCTCGCCGCACCCTATTGCGGCCGAATCGAGCTGGTACCCATCGGATTACACTTGCCGGAGCCGAATCTCGCTGCGCTGGAATCTGCTTCGATCGGTGCGGCTTGGCCCGTTCCCGGCGCGAGCGACGACAAGTACACCCAGGGCGTCACCGGCGTCTGCGCCGGCAGCTCCACATATCCCGGCGCCGCCATCCTCTGCACCGGCGGCGCGGTCGCCGCCACCTCCGGCATGGTCCGCTACGCCGGCACCGGCTCCGACCAGGTCCTGTCCCACTTCCCGGAAGTCATTGCCGCCCCGACCGTTTCGGAGACCGGCCGCGTCCAGTCCTGGGTCTTCGGCCCCGGCGCGGGCACCGATGCCGCCGCCCGCGACCGCCTGGCCGAAATCCTGTCCACCGACCTGCCAGTGGTCGTCGACGCCGACGGCCTCACCCTCCTGGCTGCCGATCCGAGCCTCCTCACCGCCCGCACCGCCCCCACCGTCCTCACCCCGCACGCCGGTGAGTTCACCCGCCTCACCGGCGACGAACCCGGCCCCGACCGCGTGGCCGCCGTCCGCAAACTGGCCGATTCCTGGCAGGTGACGGTTCTCCTGAAGGGCCGCGCCACCCTGGTCGCCGCCCCCGGCCGCCCGGTCTTGGTCAACGAGGCAGCCGGTTCCTGGGCCGCCACAGCAGGTTCCGGCGATGTCCTCTCCGGCATCATCGCCGCCCTCCTGGCCGCCGGCCGCGACCCGGCCTGGTCCGCGGCCGCCGCCGCCCGCGTACACGCCCTAGCCGCCAATATCGCCGCCCACGCCACCACAGTCGCGGGTTCACCGATTTCGGCCTCACCGCTGCTGTCCCACATCCGCGAGGCCATCGGGGTACTCCGCGAAGTCGCGACCTCCTGAGGGGCCGCACCACCCTGCCCGGGCCGCACCACCCTGCCCGCCTGACTGTCCGCCCGCTCGCTGATCTGCTCGCTCGCTGGTGTTTGCCCGCTAGCTGACCCACTCGCCCACTGGTGCGGTCATGAACTGGCGTGGTCACGAGCCCGTCGAGTCACCAGCCCGGCCCGGTTCCCAGCCCGGCCCGGTTGCCAGCCGGTGCGGTTGCCAGCTGGTGCGGTTGCCAGCCGGTGCGATTGTCGGCCGGTCCGGGTCACCAGCCCGTCTGGTCACCAGCCCGTGCGCCTGTGTGTTGGTCCGCCGCAGGCGAACTGTCAATAAACGGCAGGGAAGACAGTTGGTCCACTCGCTGTGTGGGTTCGGGGCCGTCTCGATTTTGGACTGAGTGGAGCGTGCGTCGGAGCGGGGGAGCGAAGCGGAGGAGCTCCGGCGTGCGCGGAGGGAGGGAAAAATCGAGACCGTCAGGCCCCGAACCCCGCCGGAGCGAAGCGGAGGCAAATTAAACACAGCCACGAGCGGTCCCGATCAGACCCGCCCTCAACAGCTCTCAGCCCGCCCGGCGTCCTGCAGGGCGGCCCGCGCCGCAGCGATGACAGGGTGGTCACCAGTACCGCGCCGATAGGCGAGGTGCGTCCGCCGATAAGTAGGCAACGCAGTAAGGGCAACCCCCGCCGGCACCGCCTGCACCCCCAACTCCGGCACCAGCGCCACCCCCTGCCCCGCAGCAACCAGCGCCAGCACAGTCCCGAAATCATCCGCATGGTGCCGGATCCGCGGCGTGAACCCCGCCGCAAGGCAGGCCCGAACCGTCATGGTGTGACACAGCGTCCCGGGCGTCCCAGCAATCCATGGCGAATCCCGGTGATCAGCAAGCGAATCCGTCGTCCGCGCCGCAAGGTGAACGGTTTCGGTCAACAACGGTTCGGTATCCAGCCCAGGCTCAGGATCAATAGGCACATAGTCGTACTCCTGAACCAACGCGATATCAAGCGTCCCAGCCCGCAGCGCCGCAGGCGCAGCCGCCGGATCGAGCTCGGTGACAAGCAATTCCAATCGCGGATGATCCCGACTCAAACTGACCAGCGCAGGCGACAGAATGGTCCGGATAGCAGTAGTGAACGCCCCGATCCGCAGCGCCCCGGTGAGTTCGGTTCGAGCCGTGGCGAGTTCGGCACTCGCCTGCTCCATGATCGCCAGCACCGATTCGGCATGCTCGACCAGCCGCAGCGCGGCCGGAGTCAGCGTGACGCTGCGCCCCGTGCGCTCCAGCAGCGGCACCCCGGCTTCCCGCTCCAACGCCGTGAGCTGTTGCGACACCGCCGACGGCGTATAGGACATGGCCTCGGCGACCGCCGCGATCGTCCGATGGTGGGCGAGTTCACGCAGCAGGCGCAGGCGCCGCAGATCGAGCATCAGTTCAGCTTAAGCTCGAAACCAGAAACGTGAAATAGACCTGATGCGATTCGCCATTCACGCTGAATGCATGACGCTCACAGGATTGTTCGTCCCCCTGGTCACCCCGTTCACCCCGACCGGCGAGGTGGCCGCGGCCGCACTGGAAACCCTGGCCCACGAGGTGCTCGAGGCCGGCGCGCGCGGGATCGTCGCGCTCGGCACCACGGCCGAACCGGCGACCCTCACCGGCGCCGAACGCCGCCTGGTCCTCGATATCTGCGGTGCCGTGTGCCGGGAACGCAAGGCGCCCTTGATCGTTGCGGCGGGATCGAACGTGACCGCCGATTCGGTGCGCACGCTCGCCGCCTTCGATGATCGCATCGCCGCCGCGCTCACCGTCGTGCCCTACTACA
The DNA here is from genome assembly GCF_042672265.1 of Nocardia sp. NPDC127526. Classification (NCBI taxonomy): domain Bacteria; kingdom Bacillati; phylum Actinomycetota; class Actinomycetes; order Mycobacteriales; family Nocardiaceae; genus Nocardia; species Nocardia sp. NPDC127526. The sequence goes on from NZ_JBHXVO010000021.1 coordinate 54,998, forward strand.
ACCGTCCGTCCGAAGACGGTGTGGTCGAACACTTCCGGCGCGTGGCCGCCGTCAGCCCGGTGCCACTGCTGGTCTACCACGTCCCCTACCGCACCGGCCGCCCCCTCAGCGCCGAAACCCTGTGCCGCCTGGCCGAACTGCCGAATATCGCCGGATTCAAATACGCCGCCGGCGGCATCGACGATTCCACCATCGCCTTCCTGAGCCGGATCCCCAGCGATACCGCCGTCCTCGCGGGCGACGATCTGCACGCCGCGCCCCTGCTCGCGCTCGGCGCCACCGGAGGCATCCTGGCCTGCGCGAACGTGGCACCGGCCGGCTACGCCGAACTCATCTCCGCCTGGCGGACCGGCCCGCTCGATCGCGCCCGCACCATCGGCAACAGACTCGCCCCACTCGCCGCGGCATTGTTCGCCGAGCCCAATCCCACTGTCCTGAAAGGAGTGCTCGCAGCACAGGGCCGCATCCCCACCGCCGACGTGCGGCTGCCCCTGCTCCCCGCGCACGAGACCACGGTCGCGGCCGCACTGCGCGCCCTCGACGGCGTCTACACGGTGGTGTGAAAGGTGACCCAATGATCTCGTGCGGGCCGGGTAACTCACCGGCTACGACCGAAATAGGTCCGGCTCCCGACCGCCGGCACGCGTTGCCGACGATGGGCGGCTCTCAGCCGGGCGCCAAAGTCGCGGGGAGGCGGGACCGTAGGATCGATGGTGTGAACAGCCCTGAACCGCAGGTGGAGACCCTCGTCGATCTGGATGCCATCGCCCACAACGTCCGCATTCTGACCCGGCATGCCGGGGAGGCCGCGGTCATGGTGGTGGTGAAGGCGGACGGGTACAACCACGGGGCCGCCGAGGTCGCCAAGGCGGCGCTGGCGGCGGGGGCACGCGAGATCGGGGTGACCACGGTCGCCGAGGCCGTCGCCCTCCGCGAGGCGGGCATCACCGCGCCGATTCTGTGCTGGCTCAACACTTCCGACGTCGACTACGCGAAGGCCGTCGCGAACGATATCGAGATCGCGGTGTCGTCGGTGGCGCATCTGGAAGCCGTGGCCGCCGCGGCGCGAGCGACCGGGCGCACCGCGATCGTGACGCTGAAGGTGGACACCGGCCTGAACCGCAATGGCGCCTCGCCGACGGAATACCCGAAGGTCCTGGAACTGCTGAAGCAGCTCGTCGCGGCGGGAACCGTGCGCTTCCGGGCGATCTTCTCCCATCTCGCGCTGGCCGACGAGCCGCAGCATCCGGCCAATGACATGCAGCGCGCCCGATTCCTCGAATACATCGCCACCGCGAAGGAATACGGCCTGGAACCGGAGCTGGTGCATCTGGCCAATTCGGCGGCCACGCTGACCCGCCCGGACCTGGCCTTCGACATGGTGCGCCCGGGCATCGCCGTCTACGGCCTGTCGCCGGTGCCGGAGATCTCCGACTTCGGGCTGCGCCCGGCCATGACCTTCCGCGCCCGCGTCGTGCTGGTGAAGCGGGTCGCGGCCGGTGAGGGCGTCTCCTACGGCCACGAATGGATCGCGGACCGCGACACCACGGTCGCCCTGGTTCCGGCCGGGTATGCCGACGGCGTGCTGCGCCCGCTGGGCGGCCGGATCGACGTCTCGCTGCGCGGGAAGCGGTATCCCACCGTGGGCCGGGTGTGCATGGATCAGCTGGTGGTGAACCTCGGCGCGAACGCGGACGGCATTCGTGAGGGTGATCACGCGGTCCTGTTCGGCGGCAATGACGGCGATCCGCATCCGCAGGAGTGGGCGGATCTGCTCGGCACCATTCACTACGAGGTGGTGTGCTCTCCGCACGGCCGGACGGTGCGCACCCATATCGGCGGCGCCGCATGATCACCGACAGTCGCGGCCACCGGATGCTCCCCACCGTCGAGGACACCGAGAAGCTCGGACAGGAGCTGGCCGCCCAGTTGCAGGCCGGTGATCTCGTCATCCTCGACGGCCCGCTGGGTGCGGGCAAGACCGCGCTCACCCGTGGCATCGCCGCCGGTCTCGGCGTCCAAGGCCGGGTCAGCTCACCGACTTTCATCATTGCCCGGCAGCATCGCGCGGGCGCCGAACCGGGTTCCATCGGCCTGGTGCACGTGGACGCCTACCGCCTCGGCGGCGATCTCGACGAACTGGACGCCCTCGACCTGGACACCGATCTCGACGACGCCGTGGTGGTCGTCGAATGGGGTCTGGGCGTCGTCGAGCATCTGGCCGACCGGCATCTGCGCGTCCTGCTCCGCCGCGAACCCGACTCGGATGTGCGCACCGCCGAATGGGAGTGGGTTTCGGCCAACTAGCAGGTCGGGAGTGGGACGCACGGACCGAGTGGCCGCTATCACCCGGTATTGTTGACGCAATCATGCTTGTACTGGCTGTCGACACCTCGACTCCGGCCGTGACGGCGGGACTGGTGGAACTGGAACCGGCGGACGCCGAGACAACCGCACCTCGAATCACCACGATCGCCGCGAAGGTGACCGTGGACGCTCGCGCGCACAATGAGGTGCTGACTCCGCAGATCCTGGCCTGCCTCGCCGAATCCGGCCGGTCCCGTGCCGATATCGCCGCGGTCGTGGCCGGTGTCGGGCCCGGCCCGTTCACCGGTCTGCGCGTCGGCATGGCCACCGCGGCCGCCTTCGGGGACGCGCTGGGCGTGCCGGTTTACGGCGTGTGCAGCCTCGACGCCATTGCCGCCGACACCGAGAGCTACCTGCGCGACCAGGCCGAACCGGTCGAACTGCTGGTGGTCACCGACGCGCGCCGCCGCGAGGTGTACTGGGCCCGCTACCGGGCTGTCTCCGATGCGGCGCTCGCCGGGCCCTCCGTGGTTACGCAAGCCGCCTCCTCCGGGCCTGAGGTTCGCGCCATGGGCCGCGTGCAGGGCCCCGAGGTCGGCAAGCCCGCCGATCTGGATCCGGGCACCGCGACCGTCATCGCCGGTTCGGCCTCTCATGTCGACGACTTCGATCTGCCGGTATTGCCGGTGGAGACCCCGTCCCCGGCCGGTCTGGTGCGCTGCGCCGCCGCCGATGTGCTGGCGGGCCTCACCCCCGAACCGCTGGTTCCGCTCTATCTGCGCCGCCCGGATGCGGTGGAGCGCAGCTATGCGCAGGTGGGCCGATGACCATCCGCATCGAAGCGATGCGGCCGTCGGATGTCGTCCGCTGCGCCGAGCTGGAACAGGTGCTGTTCCCGGAAGACGATCCGTGGCACGAGGTCTCGTTCCTGTCGGAGCTGGCCGGGCCGCACAATCGCTACATCACCGCCTGCGATGACGACGACCGCATGGTCGGCTACGCCGGCATCGCGCTGCTGGGCACCCTCGAACATCCGGAAGCCGAAATCCACACCATCGGCGTGGATCCGGAGCTGCACCGCGCCGGCATCGGCACCCTGCTGCTGGAAGCGCTGCTGGCCGAGGCCGGACGCCGCGGCGGGCCGGTCTTCCTCGAGGTGCGCACCGACAACACGCCCGCCATCGCCCTGTACGAGAAGCACGGCTTCCACATCATCGGCTTGCGCAAGAACTACTACCAGCCCAGCGGCGCCGACGCTTACACCATGCGCCGCCCCGAGTTGACCGGTTTCCCGCAGGACGCGGGGTTCGTGCAGGAAGCCGGATCCGCGAACGAGGTCTTGTCATGATCGTCATGGGTATTGAAAGCTCCTGCGACGAAACCGGAGTCGGCATCGTCCGCCTGCTCCCGGACGGCAGCTGCGAACTGCTCGCCGATGAGGTGGCCTCCAGCGTCGACCAGCACGCCCGCTTCGGCGGCGTGGTTCCCGAGATCGCCTCGCGTGCGCACCTCGAGGCCATTGTCCCGGCCATGCGGCGTGCGCTGGCCGCGGCGAATATCGACAAGCCCGACGCGCTGGCCGTCACCATCGGCCCGGGTCTGGCCGGTGCCCTGCTGGTGGGCGTCGCGGCGGCGAAAGCCTATGCCGCGGCGTGGGATATCCCCTTCTACGCGCTCAACCACCTCGGCGGCCATGTCGCCGTGGACACCCTCGAGCACGGTCCGATGCCGGCCGCGGTGGCCCTGCTGGTCTCCGGCGGCCACACCCACCTGCTGCACGTCACCGATCTGGGTCGGCCCATCGTCGAACTCGGCAGCACCGTGGACGATGCCGCGGGCGAGGCCTTCGACAAGGTCGCCCGACTGCTCGGACTCGGCTATCCGGGCGGACCGGTGTTGGATTCCATTGCCGCCGAAGGCGATCCGCACGCCATCGCCTTCCCGCGCGGCATGACCGGCCCCCGCGACCCGCGCTACGACTTCTCCTTCTCCGGTCTGAAGACCGCGGTGGCCCGCTATGTCGAAGCGGCGCAACGCGACAACCGGGAACTGCCCATCCCCGATATCGCCGCCTCCTTCCAGGAAGCCGTGGCGGATGTGCTCACCATGAAGGCCATTCGCGCCGCCGAGGACGTCGGCGTGGACACGCTGGTCCTGGGCGGCGGCGCCACCGCCAACTCCCGCATCCGCTCGCTCGCCGAAGAGCGCTGCACCGCAGCCGGTGTGACGCTGCGCGTCCCCAAGCCCCGCCTGTGCACCGACAACGGCGTCATGATCGCCACCCTCGGCGCGCACGTGATCGCCGGCGGCGCACAGCCTTCCGAACTCACCGTGGCCACCGATCCGGGCCTGGCCGTGTCGACCAGCCAGCTCTGACCCGTCGCGCTCAGTCGGTCGGGCGGACCAGCGTCGTCAGCCCGGCGCCCGAGGAGCCGGAGTTCGTGCGCGGCAGTGTGGGCGCGTTGGGGGCAGAGCTGCTCGGCGCCTTCGTATCCGGTTCGGCCGGATCGGTATTCGGCGCGAGGGTGCTCGGCGGCAGGGTGGTGCCGAGCAAGGGGCCGAGGAGCCGGGGTAGGTCCGCGGGGAATGGGATCTGGGGTAGGCCGGGGTCCGGGCGCAGGGGCGGCTGATTGGCCGTCGTGGTGGGCGGGGTGCTGCCGCCGGACGAGTTGGGCCGGCCCGTGGTGGGCGCCGGTGTGGTGGCGCCGCCGTTCTGGTTGGCGGGTGTGCTGGAACCGGGTGTGGGCCCGGTGCCCGGGACCGTGGTCGGGACGACCGGCTGCGAATTGCCCGAGGTGGTGGGGGAGTAGTTGGTGTCGCGCGGTTCGGGCACCAGTTCCTTGACGCCGTAGCCGACGATCAGGCCGACCACCACGATCGCGCCCGCGAGGGTGCCCGCCAGCTTGGTGAAGGTGCCGACGGGCGCGTCCGAGCCCAGGCTGATGACCGGGAAGGCGGCCGTGGAGGTCGCCGAATCCGCGACCAGGGCAGCGCCTTTCGCAATGGCGGCCTCGGGTTCGGGCACGGTGAGGACCGGCACGTCGAGCTGGTGCTCCAGATTCGCGATGACGGCCGGGCTGTTGGCGCCGCCGCCGATGACCGCGACCGCCTCGGGGAACTTGGGCGCCCGGGCGAATACGCCGCGCGCGAACACCGCCAGCTCGCGCAGCAGATCGGCGATCAGCTCCTCGAAGTCCACCCGCGTCAGCTTCAGCGGCTGCCCGGCCACATGGTCGATGGTCACCGCCGGCGCGATGGACAGGTGCTCCTTCGCCGCTCGGCTGCGATTGAGCAGCATGCCGCGATTGGGGCGGGTGCCGCGCCGGGCCAGGTGGCAGTCCAGCAGGTGCTGCAGGATGAGCTCGTCGACGGCATTGCCGCTGATGGCCGTGGTGCGCTCGGAGCGGAGCACGGTGTCGTCGGCGTGGTCGGCCACCGTGACGGTGGTGCCGGTGGCGCCCAGGTCGATGATGGCGACCGTCTGGTAGCGGTCCAGCAGCCCGGTATCGCGCAGGAAGGCCAGGGCCGCCGTGGCTTCCGGAATGAGCCGCACATCGCGGCGCTGCCGGCCGATGGCGGAGCGGATGATCTGCGCCTGCTCACGGTCGCGGTAGGCGACCGCGATATCGCCGGGCGGGGTGGGGTCGGAATCGCCGTTGCCGTTCGCCGAGGCGGCCGGATGGGCGCCCACGGGGTGCACGATGTCGCGGGGGATCTGGGTGGTCATCAACTCGATGGAGGACGCCACGAGGTCGCCGAGATCGGAGTGGGCCGTGTCGGCGGTGACGACGCGGTAGTCGAAGTTCTGGGCGCCATTGGGCGCGGTGGCGACCGTCGCCGAGCACACCACCTCGCTCCCGGCGGAGATGCCGAGGGATGTTCGCATGTTCACCTCCCTTCGAGCGGATGGCCCTGCTGTAACCGACCATCTCGAACGGACTGCGGGGCCGCCGTGTGGTTGACGAACGGTCCCGAGCTACGGATCCGGCCGGGCCCTCGTCCGATGGGGCGTCGGGACCAGCCAACGATCACTTGCGGTATTGCTCTCGTCTCAGCGCTGTGCGGGCTAGCCGCGCAGTGGGGTGAAGCACTCTGTAACTTTCGACGGTTCGCGTGACCGGCTTGATGTCGTCCTGCCATGCGGCCGTCGTCAATGGTGTCACAATCCGTTATCCGAACGTTACAGATTTTCTTTTTTCTTTGGAAGCCCTCAGATTCCCCGGCCGGTCCCTCGGCGAGTCGCGCTGCCTGGACGTATGCCCGGAAACCGGGGTCGTCGTAGCAGACCCTCCCCTTGAGCGCTGGCACTCCCCTGTATAGAGTGCTAGTTGGCACTGATTGTTGTGCTCAGGTGCCAGCTATGACTACTGAGCAGGGGTCCCGGCACCCGCGACGACGGGGCTATGCGCAGGGTCAGCAACATGACCGAAACCGTGAGTCCGGGGAACAGCCCCGGACGCGAAGATCCCCTGAAAGTGGAGGGCTCAACGTGGCGAGCGTGAACATCAAGCCGCTCGAGGACAAGATCCTCGTCCAGGCCAACGAGGCCGAGACGACGACCGCCTCCGGCCTGGTCATCCCCGACACGGCGAAGGAGAAGCCCCAGGAGGGCACCGTCATCGCCGTCGGCCCCGGCCGCTGGGACGATGAGGGCGAGAAGCGGATTCCGCTGGACGTCAAGGAAGGCGACGTCGTCATCTACAGCAAGTACGGCGGCACCGAGATCAAGTACAACGGCGAGGAGTACCTGATCCTGTCGGCTCGCGACCTGCTGGCCGTCGTCACCAAGTAAAGGGACGCACCCCTTTTCCGCCCCGGCGTCGACGCTGGTCGTACAGGCCACCGACCCGGGGCGGAGTGCGTTCTCTCCCAACTCATTCGGGGGTTCGGGGGTGAAACCCCCGGATCCTTCGGACCCACAGGAGTAGGCAACCAATGGCAAAGCAGATCGAGTTCGACGAGAAGGCTCGCCGGGCTATGGAGCGCGGCGTCGACAAGCTGGCCGACGCCGTGAAGGTCACCCTGGGCCCGCGCGGCCGGCACGTGGTGCTGGCCAAGGCCTTCGGCGGCCCGACCGTCACCAATGACGGCGTGACCATCGCCCGTGACATCGATCTCGAGGACCCGTTCGAGAACCTGGGCGCACAGCTCGTCAAGAGCGTCGCCACCAAGACCAACGACGTCGCCGGTGACGGCACCACCACCGCCACCGTGCTGGCGCAGGCGCTCATCAAGGGCGGCCTGAAGAACATCGCCGCGGGCGCGAACCCGATGACCCTGGGCAAGGGCATGGACAAGGCCGCCCAGGCCGTCTCCGCCGCGCTCATCGCCGCCGCCACCCCGGTCAACGGCGAGAAGGCCATCGCGCAGGTCGCCACCGTGTCCTCGCGCGACGAGGAGATCGGCGATCTGGTCGGCAAGGCGCTCACCACCGTCGGCAAGGACGGCGTGGTCACCATCGAGGAGTCCTCCTCGCTGCAGACCGAGCTGGCCATCACCGAGGGCGTGCAGTTCGACAAGGGCTACCTGTCGCCGTACTTCGCCACCGATCCGGAGACCCAGCAGGCCGTGCTGGAGGATGCCTGGATCCTGCTGAACCGCGAGAAGATCAGCTCGCTGCCCGACCTGCTGCCGCTGCTGGAGCAGATCGCGCAGTCCGGCAAGCCGGTCCTGATCATCGCCGAGGACATCGAGGGCGAGGCGCTGTCCACCCTGGTGGTCAACGCGATCCGCAAGACCCTCAAGGCCGTCGCCGTGAAGGCCCCGTTCTTCGGTGACCGCCGCAAGGCGTTCCTGGACGATCTGGCCATCGTCACCGGCGGCACCGTGGTGAACCCGGATCTGGGCATCACCCTGCGCGAGGCCGGCCTGGACGTGCTGGGCAAGGCCCGCCGCGTGGTGGTCACCAAGGACGAGACCACCATCGTCGAGGGCGCCGGCACCCAGGACGCCGTGGACGCGCGAGTGGCCCAGCTGCGCAAGGAGATCGAGAACACCGACTCCGACTGGGACCGCGAGAAGCTGGAGGAGCGCCTGGCCAAGCTGGCCGGCGGCGTCGCCGTCATCAAGGTCGGCGCGGCCACCGAGACCGAGCTCAAGGAGCGCAAGTACCGCGTCGAGGACGCGGTGAGCTCCGCCAAGGCCGCGGTCGCCGAGGGCATCGTCCCCGGCGGCGGCACCGCCCTGGTGCAGGCCGCGGCCAAGCTGGTCGAGCTGCGCGCATCGCTCTCCGGCGACGAGGCGGTCGGCGTGGAGGTCGTGCGCCAGGCCCTGCTGGCCCCGCTGTACTGGATCGCCACCAATGCCGGTCACGACGGCGCCGTGGTGGTCGCCAAGGTCACCGAGGGCAAGGAGGGCTTCAATGCCGCCACCCTGACCTACGGCGACCTCGTCACCGAGGGCGTCATCGACCCGGTCAAGGTGACCCGCAGCGCGGTCGAGAACGCCATCTCCGTGGCCCGCATGGTGCTCACCACCGAGAGCGCCATCGTGGACAAGCCGGCCGAGGAGCCGGAGGCCGCCGGGCATCACGGGCACGCGCACTGACGCATTGCGGTCTCGAGCACTGACGCGTTCACGCCACTGGCGTTGATGCGCTGAGCGAAAGACAAGGCCCCCGGACACGATTGGTGTCCGGGGGCCTTGTCGTTGCCGGGAGTGTTGCGGCGTGTCGTCAGCCGCGCTGAAAGTCGTTGGGTATTCGGACGATTGTCGCAATCGACGCGGAACCAACTGGGCGGGCGCCCGGATTCGTGAAGCTGCGAAAAAGCCCCTCAGTCGTGGCGGACCGGGTGGCTGGTGCGGCCGTTTCCGGGATGCAGGGCGGGACGGTGGATCGGGGTTGCCGGCGCCGGGTCGGTGGCAATGGCGGCGAGAAGGCGCTCGCGTAAGGCGGGCGGTGGCTCGGTGGCCACCACGCTCGCCGCCGCCGCGAGGGCTTCTCGGGTTTGCTGCACTTCCTGGGTGAAGTCCGCGCGCAGTACCGGATCGTCGGTATCCAGTAGCTCCCGCACTGCGCGCTGATCCTCGTCGCCGATCGATCCGAGCGCGACAGTGTGCGCGAGATCGATCTGGCTTTCGTTCATCTCACGTCACTCCCAAACTTTTCTTGAGTCGTGTCAGTCCATCCCGTATACGGGACTTAACGGTAGGTAACCCTACGCCCAAATATGCCGCTACCTCGGCATATGTCCGTCCGCCGAAATAGGCGAGGGAGATGGCCTCCCGCTGCGTCTCCGTGAGTGTCGCCAGGCCCGCCAGCACCGCCTGCTGTTCCAGCCGTCGTCCGACTTCTTCGGTGACCTCATCGAATTCGTTACCGAGGGTGCTGGTTCCGTAGGCGACCTCGCGCAGGGCGTGCGCCTGCTCGGCCCGCACGCGGTCCACCGCACGTCTATGGGCAAGCGTCATCAACCAGGTCACCGCCGATCCCTTGGCGGGATCGAAATTGGCGGCGGTGCGCCAGATCTGGAGGTAGACCTCCTGTGTGGTCTCCTCCGCGTAGCCGGGATCGTGTAGCACGCGTAGGACCAAGCCGAAGACCCGCGCGCTGGTGCGGTCGTACAGCTCGGCGAAGGCCTGCTGATCCGACTGCCCGCAGCGTTCGAGAAGTGCGGCGAGTTCGAGACTTTCGGCTGCGCGTGCCGTGATCGCAGAGTCAGGTGAACCCACCTGCCCGTCCCTCGAACTCTGGAACGAGTCGCCCTCTGCGGCCGGCGGCCGCGTTGTCACAACGCTCCGTTCTGTGTCATCGGCCACGAGGGTAGCCTGCCGCTATTACCTCCTTTCGGGTGGGGGTATCGGCAAAGCGATTGTCGCGCAGTGGATTTCCGATTTGTACGGACTCGGAGTTTTGCGCCCTTTTGGGGACACGCCGAGACACGCCGGGTCTTGCGAGCGTTGCTGTGCCGCACTCCGCAACCGTGAGAGTGCCGCAATCGACCCCCGCCGGAGCAGTGGCCGGTTGTTTGCTAGGCATTCGGCGCGCCGCGCCGCGCGGATGGGAAAAATCTTGCGCTCGCACCGCTGTGGTCAGCGCTGATGGTCCTCGTGCGCCTCGCCCGCACCGTTGGTGCGCACCCGTCACAGGCGCTCCGGATCAGGCGACCACACGGCGGCGATTGCGGCGGGCGTGCATCTCGCGCTCGGTCTCCGACATACCGCCCCAAATTCCGTAGGGCTCACTCACCTTCAGGGCGTGCGAACGGCACTGCAGCAATACCGGGCACTGCCGGCAGATCTCCTTGGCGCGCATCTCGCGCTGGGACCGGGCGCGGCCGCGCTCGCCGTCCGGGTGGAAGAAGACCGACGAGTCCTGACCGCGGCAGGACCCGCGCATCTGCCAATCCCAGACATCGGCATTCGGACCAGGGAGGTGGGTCGGCATGGGCATGGTGAACTCCTCATGGTGCGAGCTCGTCGGCATTGTCGAGCGGTGCTGGTGGCAAACAGTGGGCCGCATCGCCGGTGCGTGGCGATCGCACTTCGCCGGCCCCGCAATTTCGAGCGGCGCCGATGACGGCGATGTCGTACGTTAGGTCGGACAACGAAATCGAGTCAATAGCTTCGTTCGTACGGATTCAAATTCCAGCGCATTTGAGAATTTACATCCTCTCTATTTACAAGATGGCCCGCGTCTGGGGATACTGATCGGTTGCCCAGTCGGTGGAGGGGGCTCTGATAGCCCATCCGACTTGTCGAAACTGCTGGTAGTCGCCGCTTTTCAGTCGCGAATGCGTGCAATCCGAGCTATGCACGAGTAGCGATACGAGTGATCTCGAGCAATGCGGTAGGGTCGGTGGCTACGGCAGAGATGGCCTACTCGAGGCGCTCAGGTTAATAGCGCGAAACGCCATACGAATTCCTAACGCACGTGCTAAGGGGTAGCGAGGACAGATTTACGGAGTGGAAACACAATTACGACCGTGAATGCTGAAAGGTAGCTGTACTTCTGTGCTATGGCGGATGCCGCCGGCCCGCTCCGGGCTGGTTACAGTGCGGCGGTGCCTGTGCTCGAAGTGAACTCCGTGCTCGCCGATACCGCCTTCGGCCCCACCCCGGGCCGCGCTGCCATCGGGTTGCCGAGCGCCGCCGACGCCACCGATTCCTGGCTGCGGGCCGTCGCTCTCGGCGGAGTCGGGCACTACGCCGCCGCGCGGGCCGAGCTCACCCGCACCCAGCGCCGCACCACCGACTCGATCCTGCGCTCGCTCGCGCACAGCACCGCCGGTTCGCTGCTGCGGCAGCTGGGCTGGCACGCCCGCGCCGCCGTGGCCGACGGCCGCGCCGCCGCCCTCGTGATGCCCGCCGCCGCGACCGCGTCCCGCCCGCCGGCCGATCCCGCCGCGGCGGCCGCGCGCACCGAGGCGATTTGCGATGCGTTGACCGGACTCGCCGCCGATGCGCTCGGCACCGCGCGCCCGGAACTTGCCGCCCGGCTGCTCGGCCGTTGCGGCGACCTCCTGGATTCCTCGTCGACCGGTGTCGAGGGCGCTTGGCGGCAGCGCATCCGGCTGCACTGGGTGGCTGCCGAGACGGCGCTGGCGGCCCCGGGCGCCGGTTTGATCTCCCCGCCCGGACCGGACGGCTCGATTCCGGCGCGCTCCGCCGCCGCGCACACTCCCGGCGATCCCGCGCTCGCGCATGCCGAGGCGGCACTGGCGCTGGCCGAGGCGGCGCCTTCGGTCCGCCATCGAGTTAAATCTCAGCTACTGGTCGCCGCCGCCTGCGCGGCCGCCGGAGACCTCGATCGCTCCCGCGCCCTGGCCGGAAAAACCGCCACGGAATGCCGGGATTTCGAGCTGCTTCCTCTGCGCTGGGCGTGCGCCATGTTGCGTTCCGGTGTGGACCCGGCCGGGGGACACGCCGCCGAGGCCGCCGAATGCGCGGATTTGCTGGCTGCCCGGGGCGGGCGATTCCGTTCGGCGGCCTAGCTTCTCGCGTCCTCTCTGAGTCCCCCCGTAACAGCTGGCGTGGATGCGACAGCCGCTATTGTTGGGACCGTTCCGCCCCTCCGCGGAAGCACGCGCCCCCTTTGCCGCCGTGCCACTCGTAACGCCAGGAACAGCTCTGACGATGAACAACACGGGTGAGGAGTTGGACCCAGCCGTCGTCGCTGCCGCAGCGCAGGGCGACCGGTCTGCTCTCTCCCAGGTACTGGAGAGCATCCGCCCCCTTGTGGTGCGGTATTGCCGTGCGCGCATCGGATCGGCCGAGCGAGGTCAGCTCTCCGCGGACGACGTCGCGCAGGAGGTATGTCTGGCCGTCATGACAGCCCTCCCTCGATACCAGGACCAGGGCCGACCGTTCATGGCGTTCGTGTACGGCATCGCTTCCCACAAAGTCGCCGACGCTCATCGCAATGCCGCCCGTAACAAAGCGGATGCCATGGCCGAAGTACCGGACGTCATATCCACCGACCAGGGGCCGGAACAGCGGGCTCTCGAAAGCGAAACCAGTCGCCAGATGAACAGTCTGCTGGCGACGCTGCCGGAGAAGCATCGAGAGATCCTGATCCTGCGCTTGGTCATGGGTTTGTCAGCCGAAGAAACCGCAGTCGCCGTGGGCAGTACGGCGGGTGCTATACGAGTCGCCCAGCACCGGGCACTCGCGAAACTCAAGTCTCAAGTGGCGAGGGCAGGTGAAATGTATGGCTAGGGATGGCGAGCGCGGTCGGGGCGACTGGAAGCGGCTTGGATCGCAGAACAGCGGTCCCTACGCCGAGGCGTCCGGTGACACCGGGCCGGTGGACATTGCGGCGGTGCGTCGTGATGACGCGCTGATCGATGCCATAGCCGGCGACGGCCCCGTGCAGACGGGGACCGCCGAGGAGTATCAGCTCGCGGCTCTGCTCGCGGACTGGCGCGCGGAGATCATGGCCGAGCCGATGCCGGCCGGCCCGGACCTGGACACCATCGTCGCAGCGGTCAATCAGGAAGTAGGAGCGCGGCAGGCGCGGAGCGGTGCGCGGGCCAGCGGGCGACTACGGCTGGTGCGTCCCGTTGCCGGTGTGGCGGCGGCTCTGGCTCTCATTTTCGGTGGCCTGACCGCCTTCTCCTACAGCGCCGAACCCGGCGATCCGCTGTGGCGGGTCAAGGAGGTCGTGTTCAGCGAGCAGGCCCAGACCACGGTGGTGCAGCGGGCCGACGCCGATATGGCGCAGGCGCAGCAGCTCATCCAGCAGGGCAAGCCGGAACAGGCCGCGCAGGTGCTGGAGAGCGCCTCGGCGAATGCCAGCCAGGTCAACGACGCCGGTAAGAAGGACGATCTGCTGGAGCGCTGGCAGCAGCTGGTGGCACAGCTGCAGCAGGTCGCGCCGGAGGTGGCCGCCACGCTGGTGCCGACCACCACGGACAAGCCGGACACCACGCAGCCACCGGTGACCACCAAGCCGGATGTCACCACCGGTCCGACGACGGATCCGAACACCGGCGGCGGCAGCAGCGATACGACCACGGTCGATCCGCGGATCCTGCAGTCGCAGGAGCCGACCGAGGATCCGGCCACCGGTCCGACGACGGGGCCGAGCGTGCCCACGCAGCCCACGACCGAACCGGGTGTCGAACCGTCCACGGCGCCGACCAATGGCGGGCAGATCACGACCACCACGGCGGCACTGCCGCAGCCGGGCAACCCCGGCAGCACGGTGCCCCCGGGTGGTGGTCCGATCACCGAGCCCACCTTCGACGTGCCGACGGCGCCCACACAGCCGAATACGGTGCCGACCGGCGGTGCGGTGGTGCCGACCCTGCCGGGAGTTCCCGGAGGTACGCGGTGAGCGCACACCGGGTGGTAGTGAGCGAACTACAAGCGTGAATCGATAGCCGGCCCCTGGTCGGCTTTTTCGATGGGCTGCCGGTTTTTCCGGATAGCCACAGGGCCTGCGTTCCTCAGGGACGCAGGCCTTGTTCGTATGAGCGCTGCCTGTGCCGGACGGCGCGCGGCCGCGAATCCGCGGCCGGACTTCGGATACCGCTGCGAATCAGACGTCGAACCCGTCGAATCCGTCGCCGTGCAGCGCCTCGTTCATCGACGCATCGGCGTAGCCGCGGCAGTAGTCCCAGGTGACGTACGCCTCGGGGGTCGGATCGTAGGCGGGTTCGTGCGGGCGCACCGTGCCGTCCACCAATAGCTGGAGGAGGTTGGCGCGCAACATATCCCAATCGTGGTAGTGATCCTGCCGGCAGTCCTCGCAGCTGACCACGAGACCGCGGATGCCGCGGTGGGCCAGCAATGCCTCGTACACCGCGAGGTCGGCGAGATCCTCCTCGACCGCTAGGCGCTCATGAGGATCCAGCGGTTCCCCCGGCTCGATGGCATCGAGCGCGGCCGACGGGTCGGAGGGGTCTCCGGCGAATGGATCCGGCGGCAAGCCAGGTGGTAGATGGTCACGCACAGTCCCACGGTACGCAGAAAGAGGGGTTCTGCGCCAGCGCTGATAGGTATTTGCCCCTACTTCGCTGTGTCGATTTCGAGTTCGGGGCGGTCCGCCCGGTGACCGGGGACACTCGTGTCACGGAAGCCGTGTCGCGTACCACTCGTGATGGCGCGCACAGTAACTGTTCTCGGCCGTCGGGGGTCCCCGGGCGCGGGTGCCATCCGGAATTGGGGGACCGATACCATGGTTGACCAAAGGCCGGGTAGTAATCGCCGGCATTGCCATTTCATCCACGTGTCCGCCGGTGCAGGTCCGGGGGACGCTGCCTAGCTCCAGGAGGGGTCGATCCGATGAGCAGTCCCGTGACGGGCGAACGAAACCCGGGCCGCCCCCATACGGGTGGAGACGATCCGAACAAGATCGCCATGCTCGGCCTCACCTTCGACGATGTGCTGCTGTTGCCCGCCGCCTCGGATCTGATCCCGAGCTCGGTCGACACCTCCAGCCGTCTGACTCGCGAGATCTCGCTGCGCACGCCGCTGGTGAGCTCCGCCATGGATACCGTCACCGAGGCGCGCATGGCCATTGCCATGGCGCGCGCGGGCGGTATGGGTGTGCTGCACCGCAATCTGTCGGTCGCCGATCAGGCCGCGCAGGCCGAGACCGTCAAGCGCTCCGAGGCGGGCATGGTGACCGATCCGGTGACCTGTCTGCCCTCGGCCACGCTCGCCGAGGTCGACGCCATGTGCGCGCGCTACCGCATCTCCGGTCTGCCGGTGGTCGACGAGACCGGCACGCTGGTGGGCATCATCACCAACCGCGATATGCGCTTCGAGGTGGATCAGAACCGCAAGGTCGCCGAGGTCATGACCAAGGCGCCGCTGATCACCGCCCAGGAGGGCGTCACCGCCGAGGCCGCGCTGGGTCTGCTGCGCCGCCACAAGGTGGAGAAGCTGCCCATCGTGGACGGCAACGGCAAGCTGCGCGGGCTGATCACGGTCAAGGACTTCGTCAAGACCGAGCAGTACCCGAACGCCACCAAGGACCGCGACGGGCGACTGCTCGTCGGCGCGGCCGTCGGCGTCGGCGAGGACGCGTGGGTGCGCGCCATGACCCTCGCGGACGTGGGCGTCGACGTGCTGGTCGTGGACACCGCGCACGGGCATCAGGCCGGCGTGCTGCAGATGGTGTCCAAGGTCAAGGCCGAGGTCGGCGACCGGGTGCAGATCATCGGCGGCAATGTCGCCACCCGCGCCGGCGCGGCCGCGCTGGTCGAGGCCGGCGTGGACGCGGTGAAGGTGGGCGTGGGCCCCGGCTCCATCTGCACCACCCGCGTGGTCGCCGGTGTCGGCGCGCCGCAGATCACCGCCATTCTCGAGGCCAATGCCGCCTGCGCCCCGCACGGCGTGCCGGTCATCGCCGACGGCGGCGTGCAGTACTCCGGTGATATCGCCAAGGCCATCGCGGCCGGCGCCTCCACCGTCATGCTCGGCTCGCTGCTGGCGGGCACCGCCGAATCCCCGGGCGAGCTGATCCTGGTGGGCGGCAAGCAGTTCAAGTCCTACCGCGGCATGGGCTCGCTGGGCGCCATGCAGGGTCGCGGCGAGGCCAAGTCCTACTCCAAGGACCGCTACTTCCAGGACGACGTGCTCTCGGAGAAGAAGCTGGTGCCCGAGGGCATCGAAGGCCGGGTGCCGTTCCGCGGTCCGCTGGATCAGGTGATCCACCAGCTGGTGGGCGGTCTGCGCGCGGCCATGGGTTACACCGGGTCGCAGAACATTCCGCATCTGCAGGCGGCGCAGTTCGTGCAGATCACGGCGGCGGGTCTCAAGGAGTCGCACCCGCACGACATCACCATGACCGTCGAGGCTCCCAACTACACCACCCGTTCGTAGTCGCCTGCCGCCGGATCGCCGCCCGTGGGCGCGATCCGGCCTGCGCGGCAATCGAACCCAGAAAGGAACGGACAACCAATGCGGGACATGGTCGAGATCGGCATGGGCCGGACCGCCCGGCGCACTTACGAATTGGACGATATCGATATCGTCCCGTCGCGGCGGACTCGTTCGTCCAAGCAGGTGTCGCTCGGATGGCAGCTGGACGCCTACCGATTCGAGATTCCGTTCCTGGCTCACCCCACCGACGCGCTGGTGTCGCCGAAGTTCGCCATCGAACTGGGCAAGGCCGGCGGGCTCGGTGTCATCAACGGTGAGGGGCTGTGGGCCCGGCACGCCGATGTCGAGTCCAAGATCCAGCAGCTGACCGAGGTCGCGGAGAAGGAAGGCACCGAGGCCGCCGTCGCGCTGCTGCAGGAGCTGCACGCCGCGCCCATGAAGGCCGATCTGCTCGCCGCCGCGGTCGCCGAGGTGCGGGCCGCCGGGGTCACCACCGCGGTGCGGGTCAGCCCGCAGAACGCCCGCGCGCTCACCCCGAGCCTGGTGCAGGCCGGGATCGACCTGCTGGTCATCCACGGCACCATCATCTCCGCCGAGCACGTGGGCGACGGGGAGCCGTTGAACCTCAAGACCTTCATCGCCGAACTGGATGTGCCGGTGGTGGCGGGCGGCGTGTCCGACCACCGCACCGCGCTGCACCTGATGCGCACCGGCGCGGCCGGCGTCATCGTCGGCTACGGCTCGCTGCAGGGCGCCACCACCACCGGTGAGGTGCTCGGCATCGGCGTGCCCATGGCCACCGCCATCGCCGACGCCGCCGCCGCGCGCCGGGACTACCTGGACGAGACCGGCGGCCGCTATGTGCACGTCATCGCCGACGGCGACATCCTGACCTCGGGCCATATCGCCAAGGCCATCGCCTGCGGTGCGGACGCGGTCATGCTGGGCGTGCCGCTCACCCTCGCCGCCGAGGCGCCCGGCCAGGGCTGGTACTGGCCCTCGGCCGCCGCCCACCCGTCAGTGCCGCGCGGCGCGGTGCTGCCCTACGGCATCGACGAGGAGCGCGTGCCGCTGGAGCAGGTCCTCAACGGCCCGTCCAACGACCCGTTCGGCTCGCTGAACCTGGTCGGCGGCCTGCGCCGCTCGATGGCCAAGACCGGCTACTGCGACCTGAAGGAATTCCAGAAGGTCGGACTGAACATCCGCGCCTGAGTCGCCCGCATACGGGTCCGGCACTCCCAATGGGAGGGCCGGACCCGTTGCTTATGCAAAAAGCGACAACTGATTTCGTACGGTCCGGGTAACTCCCGGGGTACCCCCAAAAAATCGGTGTGGCACCCAACCGCCGCCACGCGTGCCCAACGGTCAACGGCTCCTTGGCCGGGCGCTGGATATGCGGGGAGGCGGGACTGTGGCGGGGGAGCCCAGGGCGCGGGAAACGGCTGGCTCGCGGAGGAATTCGCGGATGGCGGCGTTCACGGCGACCGGGTGGGTCATATTGGCGGTCTGGCGGGCGCCGTCGATCTCCAGGTAGCGGGAGTCGGGGAGGCGGTCGGCGAGTTCACGGGCCAGGGCGCGCGGGACCGTGCTGTGGGTCGGGTGGATGACCAGTGTGGGGCAAGTGATTTCGGGTAGTCGGTCGAGCAGTGAATCACGGCCCAGCAGGGCGCCCGCCGCCACCTCGGTGGTGCTGGGATCGCGGGCCAGCCAGCGCTTCACCCAGACGCCGCGGTACCAGTCGTCCGCGCCGATCAGCCAGTGCGCCAGGTGTTCGGCCAGCGGCCCGCGCTGCGCGTTCTCGTACCACTTGTCCAGGAATCGGCGCGCATTGCCGAGTTCCCCCGGCGTCGGCTCCCGCGCCTCGGTGCTGATGAGCACCAGTGCCGCAATGCGTTCCGGGGCCAGCAGCGCGGTGCGCAGCGCGATGTAGCCGCCCTGCGAAATCCCGCCCGCCACGGCACGTTCCACGCCGAGCTGGTCCAGTACGGCCAGCGCGTCGCGGGCGCAGGTCCAGAAGGTGAAGGGCAGGCCCTTGTCCCGAGTCTTGCCGTGGCCGCGCGCATCCCAGGGCACCAGCCGGAACTCCGGGGTCAGCGAGGCCAGCTGTGATGCGAACATCGTTCGGTCCATGAGGAATTCGTGCCCGAGCAAGACCACCGGACCGTTGCCTCCCGAGTCCTCGTAGTGGACTTCGGCATCGATCGCATGGGCGAATGGCACGAAATAGAGGATAGCCAGCCCCGGTGACAAACCGAGCTGCTTTGCCACCCACCACACAGTGTGTGTCAGTCGACCCGCCGTTCCGGGCCGGAGGAGAGTTGTCCCACCTCCGTTGTGTTCCAGGTCGCTCACTAGACTGTGCGCGTGGCAGAAACCCAGCGACCAGTCCTTGTTGTCGACTTCGGTGCGCAGTACGCGCAGTTGATCGCGCGCCGGGTGCGCGAGGCCAGCGTCTACTCCGAGGTGGTTCCGCACACGATCACCGTCGAGGAGATCGCCGAGAAGAAGCCGCAGGCGGTGATTCTGTCGGGTGGACCCTCCAGCGTGTACGCCGAGGGCGCGCCCCAGCTGGATCCGCGGCTGTTCGACCTCGAGGTGCCGGTCTTCGGTATCTGCTACGGCTTCCAGGCCATGGCCCAGGCGCTCGGCGGGACCGTCGCGCACACCGGGACCCGCGAATACGGCCGCACCGAACTCAGCGTGGACGGCGGCATCCTGCACGGCGGCCTGCCCACCCGGCAGCCGGTGTGGATGAGCCACGGCGACGCCGTCACCGACGCCCCCGCCGGCTTCGAGGTCACCGCGACCTCCGCCGGCGCGCCTGTCGCGGCCTTCGAGGATCGGGCGCGGCGGCTCGCGGGTGTGCAATACCACCCGGAGGTGCTGCATTCGCCGCACGGCCAGCAGGTGCTGAGCCGCTTCCTGCACGAGATCGCCGGCATTCCCGGCGCTTGGACGGCGTCGAATATCGCTGAGGCGCTCATCGCGCAGGTGCGCGAGCAGGTCGGCGACGGGCACGCCATCTGCGGCCTGTCCGGCGGCGTCGACTCCGCGGTGGCGGCGGCGCTGGTGCAGCGCGCCATCGGCGACCGGCTGACCTGTGTGTTCGTCGATCACGGGCTGCTGCGCGCGGGTGAGCGCGAGCAGGTGCAGCGTGATTTCGTGGCCGCGACCGGGGCGAAGCTGGTGACCGTCGACGCGGTGGACAAGTTCCTCGGCGAGCTGAAGGGCGTCACTGATCCGGAGGAGAAGCGCAAGATCATCGGCCGCGAGTTCATCCGGTCGTTCGAGGACGCGGTCTCCGAGGTCGTCGGCGAGCAGGGTGAGACCAAGGTCGAATACCTGGTGCAGGGCACCCTCTACCCGGACGTGGTCGAATCCGGCGGCGGCACCGGCACCGCGAACATCAAGAGCCACCACAATGTCGGCGGCCTGCCCGACGATCTGGAGTTCTCCCTCGTCGAGCCGCTGCGCCTGCTGTTCAAGGACGAGGTGCGCGCCGTCGGCCGCGAGCTCGGGCTGCCCGAGGAAATCGTTGCGCGCCAGCCGTTCCCGGGTCCGGGCCTGGCCATCCGCATTGTCGGCGAGGTGACCGCCGACCGGCTGGACACACTGCGCCAGGCCGATGCCATCGCCCGTGAGGAGCTCACCGCGGCCGGGCTCGACAAGCAGATCTGGCAGTGCCCGGTCGTGCTGCTGGCCGATGTCCGCAGCGTCGGCGTGCAGGGCGACGGGCGCACCTACGGGCATCCGATCGTGCTGCGCCCGGTGTCCTCCGAGGACGCCATGACCGCCGACTGGACCCGCCTGCCCTACGAGGTGCTCGAGCGCATCTCCACCCGCATCACCAATGAGGTGGCGGAGGTCAACCGCGTGGTGCTCGACGTGACGAGCAAGCCGCCGGGGACCATCGAATGGGAGTGAGCCATTCCGCCTCCCCGCGACTTTAGCGGGCGGCCGGGTGCCGTTGTCCGTCGTGCACCCGTGCCGGCGGTCGGGTGCCGAACCGACTTTGGGGGTGCCCCCGGAGTTACCCGGACCGGACGAAATCAGTTGTCACCTCACGAAAGCGGGGCCGCGATCCGTATCGGATCGCGGCCCCGCTCGTTGTGCCGGACGACCATTCCCGGTGGTCTCCGGCGGTCCGCGCTTGCCTGGGCCACTATTCCTTGTGCTTGCGCGGGGAGAGGACCAGGACGATGCCGACCACGATGGCGGCGATCACCACGATCCAGCCGAGCGACAGTCCACTCGACACCGGCCAGGACGGTCCGATGAAGGCCCAGACGCTCACACCCAGGCCCAGCAGGCCGGCCAGGAGCAGGGAGAAGGACGGTCGGCGAGTCTTCTTGTCAGCCACGGTTCACCTCGGCGGTTCCCATCTGGACGTCCACGGTCAGGTTCAGCACGGGGCCGGTGGGCGGGCCGGACATGCCGTTCACGCAGTTCGAATCACCCATGCCCACATTGCAGATGGTGTTCACCCGCAGATCCTGCGGCAGCAGCACCCGGGCATCGCCCATGCGCACCGAGAGCTCGACCGAACGATCCGCGTCCAGTTTCAGGTTGCTCAGATCGAGGGTGCCGGTGCCCATGGACACGTGATATTCGGGCTGTAGTTCGCTCGCGGTGGCGGCGACCCAGGCCCGGTCACCCATGGAGCCGCGGTCGAATTCGATCGGGCCGATGAGCGAGGACAGGATCACGAATCCGGCCAGCGGGGCCAGCACCACCATGAGCCCGTAGCCGCGGCGCAGGAAGGCGCCGATGATCAGGCCGAGGCCGATCACCGCCAGGGCGGCGGCGCCGATGCGGCCCGGGGTCATCCACTCGGCGCCCGCGGCCGCCACCGCACCGGCCGCCGCGGCGGCCAGCAGGGAGAAGCCGATGATCACCGGGGTGAAGCGCGAGCGCGGGCGGCGCGGGGGCGCCTGCACCGGATGCGGTGCGGCCGGGGCGGGTTCGGGCAGGTCCCAGGCCATCGGGGCCACGCCAAGCGGATCCCAGCCGGGCGGGGTGGGGCCGAACTCCGGGGAGATCGGGGCCGGGCCGTAGGTGGCGTACGGGCGTTCGCCGGTGGGCGGGATGCGGTGCAGGGCAGAGGGTTTCTCGGCCACCGGGGTCAGATCACGGGGTTCGGCCAGTTCCTCGGCTGCGGCGTCGCGCGGCTCGGAGTCCGGCGACGATGCGCCGGTGGACGGCGACGCGGTGGTCGCGCTCTTGACGAGCGAGGTCGGAGTGGATTTCGGCTGTTCCTCCGGGCTGGGCGAAACATCGCCGCTCGCACCGGATTCCGCGCCTTCTACCGCTGCATCGGGTTTGTGCAGCACAACTGTCTCCTGGGTGTCAGGGTCGGTGTGCGCCGGCGGAACATCCTGCAAGGTAGGCGGTTCGGCCCGCAACACCGCGGTGTCCTGCCACCCCGCCGCAGCGCCGGCGTCGGTGGCCTCGTCGATCGACTGCTCGGCGGCAGGCGCAACGCTCTGCTTCGCGAGCACTTCCGTCGGAGCCTCGGCGTTGCGCCGCGGGTCCGGTTCCGGCTCATAGTGATCCGGCAGCTTGGTGTACGGCCCGTAGGTCTCGAACGGCGCGGTGGTGCCCGGATACCCGGTCCAGTACGGCGAATTGGCGACCGGGTAGCCCGTGACGATCGGGTCACCCGCGTAGTCCAGATATCCGGCCGGCGGCTGCGGCTGCCGCTGATGCAGCAGCCACCACCCGGCCAGCATGAGCACCATGCTGATCGCCCCCGACCCGCCGAGCCCCACCCCGACCGGTCCCATCGTGCTCACGGCGATCCCCAACGCCACCATGAGCACGATGGTCTTCGACGAGTGCTGCGAACTCTGCCCCTTGCCGAAGAGGGACTCCGCCGCCGACGTCTGATCCCCCTCCTGACTCAGCAGCAGCCACGCCAGCAGGTAGAGCACGATCCCGGCCCCGCCGAACAGCGCCGACACCACGAACGCCACTCGCACCAGCACCGGATCCACGTTGTACCGCCGCCCGAACCCGGCGGCCACCCCCGCGATCGGCCCCTGATGCGGCAGCCTCACCGGCCGCGTCCGCCACATGTCATGCACCTGATCCGCGAACTTGGCACGCCCGGTGCCCGTGGACCCGTCGCTCGTTCTCGTCATGGATTCCATCGTGGCGGCGGGTGCTCATCGGGCGCATCGGGGATCACCCTGAATCGGCACCTGAAGTTGGGGCGAGCAGGATCAGTTGCAGGGCGGATCGAAGGGGAGTTGCGGGAGGTAGCGCTGCCACAGCTCCTCGGTCAGCAGCGTGCCGCTCCTCGAGCAGATCCGGTCGATAGCGTGCTGTTCGTCCAAGTCCCACAGTCGAATCGCGCCGTTCATGCCGATGGCCGCAACGGTACGGCTGTCTGGATGGAACGTGACGCCCCATTGCTGCTCGGCGGGTTCGACCGGCGGGGGACCGACCTTTCGAGGTCTCGATCGATCCGAGAGGTCCCACCACTCGCCGCCACCACGGGTCACCGAGCTCAGCCTGGTGAGGCCCTCGACGGAGAAGCGCAACGATCCAGGTGACCGGGAATCCTCCGCGATCGGATCGCTGAGCGGCGCGGGCCGCGCCGGGTCGGTGATGTCCCAGCTCTGTATCGCGTCGTGATCGATGATGAGCATTGTGCGCTGGTCCGGTGTCACCAGCGTCCTGGAGCCGTATTCGGATCCGTTCCTATTGCGGTGCAGCAGATCACCGAGCAGGCGTGGCCGCTGCGGGTCGGTGATGTCCCACTGGCTCAGGGCGATGGTAGTGCTGGTGCTGGTCACGAGTTCTTGGTATACGAACAGTGACCTGCTGTCCGGAGCGAACGTCGGTATGGACGAATGGTCGGGTTCCAGCGGAATCGTGGCGCCGATCGCGGCCGGGCGGGCGAGGTCGGACAAGTCCCACAGCTGAATCGCGCTGTCGCCGGCCGTGGCGGCCATTCGCCAATCCGCGCTGATACGCAGCGTCGTCCACTGCCCGAGTTGCCAATCCGACAGTAGCCGGATCCGCGCCGGGTCGGACAGGTCCAATACCTGGGCGATCCCGGATGCGGACCCGCTCACCATCACCAAGGCGCGACCATCGGGAGACAGGTGGCCGCGGCTGAAGCCCGCCGGTATTCGATACTCGCCGAGCCGATTCGGCGCTTGCCGATTCCGGATGTCCCATACTGCGATGCGGCCGTCGCTGGAGTAGGTCACCATCCGATTGCCGCTGCCGTCGAACAGCGGCGGTTCCGGAGTGCCGGTGTGCCCGGTGAGCAAGGACGGCGGCACTGACCAGGCCTGGAGTTCGCCGTCAACACCACCAACCAATAGAGTTCGCCCATCCGAGGCGAAGGTGAACACATAGGGCGAGCCGTCGCAGGAGATAGTGGTGCTACCGAAGCGGCATGTCGCCTCGTTGACCGACAACTCCTGTGTGATCACGTTGTGGTGCCCGGGGTCGGCCGCGTTCCACAGCGTGAGGCCATCCTTGCTCGCTGTCGCCAAGACTGCACTGTCCGGGCTGAAGGCCAGCCGGGGCTCGTTCGAGCCGAGGTCCAAATCCGCTCCCGCTTGCCGGGGGTTCGCGAGGTCGGTGAGGTCCCAGAACCGGGCGAGGTAGCTGCCTCCGCTGTAGGCGAACTCGGGCCAGGCGCTGCCGGCGGTGCCGACCGCCAGCGTCTTGCCGTCCGGACTGAAGACCAGATCGTAGATACCCGCATCGCCGGAACCGAGCCGGTCGACCACTATTTTCGGTGTGCTGGTGTCGCCCACCTGTAACAGCTGGACGGATGCTCGGTTCGCATCGTTGTCACCCGCGCCCCGGCTGATCGCCAGTACTCGCCCATCGGCGCTGACCGCGAGCTCGGGTGAGGGGAGCGTTTGCCACGGCTGGTGGTAAAGCTCATGGGGCGGGCCGGGTTTCGGAGCGACGGGATTGCTCATGTCCCACAAGGTCAGACGAGCGGGGGTCATCGTGACCAAGAAGCGGCCGCCGCCGGCGAACGCCATCTCGATGACTCCGCGATCCGCAGGTGCCGGCAGCACGGCGAGCTCGCGAGGATTCTCCGGGTCTCGCACATCCCAGATCCGCGTGCCCGCATCCTCCTTGCTGGTCGCCATCAGGCTGCCATCCGGGCTGAAGGCGACATAGCTGACGTCGTCGAGCGGCTTGCCCAACTGCCGGGCGCGGTGCGGGACGGTCACATCCCAGAGCCGAAGTGTGTTGTCCCAGCTGACCGATGCGAGCACGCCATCGGCCCGGTAATCCAGCTGCCAGATGCCGTCGGCGTGGCCGGGGGTGCTCGTGAGCAGCGGCATGCTTTGGGTCTGTAGCAGTTTGGTGCGTGCGTCCGGATCGCCGGGTCGCATGCGCCAGGCGACCAGATTCAGCTGGGCCGCCAGTGATGGGTCGATATCCCGCAGGCGGTCCGCTTCGGCGAGGACGGCGGCGAAGTTCTGATCGTCGCGGCGCTGCTGGGCCAGTTCGGTCTGCGTGTACGCCGCGAATCCGAGTGCCAGTAGCGCCACAGCCAGTAGCGCGAGGAGCGCTTTGCTGCGGGATGCGCGGCGGCGGGTTCGGTTGCGGGCGGTCACCGCGGCCGCGAGGAAGTCGGTGGCCAGCGGGCCGACCGGCGGTGGATCCACATTGTCGAGGGCGTTGTGCAGGCGGGTGCCGCGGTAGAGGAGGGAGGAATCGCGTTCTTGGGCAGCCCATTCCGCGGCATCGACCTCCAGACGCTGGCGGACGAGGTAGCCGACGCGGTCCTCGTCTATCCAGGTGCGCAGGCGGGGCCAGGCGGTGAGCATGATTTCGTGGGTGAGGGTTACGGCGTCCGCGTCGAGGGTGATGAGGCGGGTGCGGGAGAGCAGTTCCAGTGCGGCCGTGGCGTCTTCGGGGTTGGGGGCGCGGCGCAAGAGGTCCGGGCGTTGGGCGGTGCGGCGGGTGTCGCGGGAGTCCTGGCCTACCGTGATGAGGCCGAGGAGGATTTCCCTGGCGGCGGATTGCTGGGTGGGGGAGAGTTCGTTCCAGGCGTATTCGGCGGTTTCGGCGACCGAGCCGACGACGCCGCCCGCCTTGCGGTAGCCGGATGTGGTGAGGCGGCGGCCTTCTCGGTGTTGCCAGATGGCGGCCATGACGTGGGAGAGCAGGGGGAGGGCGCCCGGGTCGTAGGTGCGGCGGCCGTGATGGTCGCCGGCGCCGCACAATTCGGTGATGACCAACTCTTCCAAACCTGGCTCCAGCTCCAGACCTACTGCGCGGGCGGGGCCGGAGATAGCCTGCGCCAGTTCGTCCATGCGCATCGGGCCCAGCAGGTAGCTGCGGCGTTCGAGGGCGTCTTGGAGGATCAGGTAGTTGAGGCAGTGGGCGTAGAAGTCGGCACGTAACGCGATCACGACGGCGATCGGGTCGTCGGTGCGGGTGGCGCAGCGGTCCAGGGCCGCGAGGAAGTCCTCGCGGTCGCGTTCGCTGTCGCAGGTGGTGAACAGTTCCTCGAACTGGTCGATGATCAGCAGCCGGCGCGGGCCATCGGGGCGCGGGGACAAGACGGCCGGTGCCGCGTCCGCAGGCGTCGGGGGCGCGACGATCGCCCGCTCCGGCGCAGCCGCTTCCCGCGGAGTCGGCGGGCCGGACTCCCTCGCGACCGGCTCGGGGCCGGTTGCGGGCCGCCGCGTTCGGCTGGCCGGTTGCGAGGTGGAGGGCAGCGCATGATCCGCCAGTTGCGTTGTGGTCGTGTCGAGTTGCGTGGCGGACGGGTCCGGCGCGGACGCGGTCGCGTCGAGGAGCGCCGGCAGCGGGTGCTTGCCCGGGGTGAAGGCGATCACCTCCCATTCGGCGAAGGCGGGGGCGAGGCCCGCTGCCAGCAGTGAGGACTTGCCGGCTCCGGACGCGCCGACTACGGCGACGATTCCGGCGGCGTCGCGGACCAGGGCGGTGAGTTCGGTGGTGGGGCGGGTGCGGCCGAAGAAGAGGTCGCGGTTTTCCCTGCGGTAGGAGTTGAGGCCGAGGTAGGGGCAGGCTGCTTCGCTGTCGTCTTCCGGGGTCCAGGTGGTGGCGGATTGCCAGAGGCGTTGCCATTCCCGGGGTTCCGCTAGCTCGCGGGTGAGATCACCGCCGGATTTGCGGGCCAGGTCGGCGAGGGTGAGGACGACCGGGAGCAGGGATTCGAAGCGGGCCGGGACATTCCGGCCCGCCTTCCAGTCGCTGATGCGCTGGGCGGAGGCGCCGCCGGTGCGCTTGCCCTGGGCGGCGCGCATCCGGGTTTCCGCGGCGGCCGCTACCCGGCGCAGGGTCGGATTGCCCGCGGCTTCATAGAGTTCGGTGAAGCGTTGCGCGAATAGTGCGCGGGGTGAACGGATCTGGCCTTCGATCGTGGTGTCCCCGGTCACCGCGATCGGTCCTGTATTCGATTTGCCCCCGCGAACATGAGGCCAATTTAGCGTCTGGGACGGGAAAATGCCGAAGCGGCGGCGGAGCGGGCCCCGCCGCCGCTGGGCATCGAGACGTCCTCGGCGCGAGCGGATCACAGGACGATCGGGTCGCCGATGACCCAGTCCGCCGCATCCGCCTCGGGGGAGGTGGCCTCGATGATCGTGTACGCCTGCACCGTCAGCGGGCCGCCGCACCCCTCGACGGTGAGGCGGTAGTCGCGGCCGACGATGTAGCCGGTGCCGCCCGGGGGCAGTTCCTTCTCCGACAGCTTGATGTCGGTGATCTTGCCGGGGGTGATGGACAGGTCGAAGCCGATGCCCGCGCCGAAGCTGGGGGTGATGTCGGCGCTCGCCAGCGGGGTCACGCCGGTCATGTCCACGCCGACACCGACATTCACGCCGGCGTCGATGCCGATATCGGCGTCGATGCTGAAGGTGACGTCCAGGTCGACGGCGCAGGCCACGAAGTAGCCGGTGCGGATTTTCCCGGTGCCGCCGGTGACGGCGCCGTAGGACGTGTTGTCCAGGTACACCTCCCGGCTGGTGGGCATGCCGTTCAACGGTGCGACCGGGCGGGCCGCATTGGCGGTGTGGCCGACGGTGACGGCCATGCCGTTGGGTGCGTCGAGCGTCTTCTCGTGCGGTGCGAGCGCCCAGGCGCCGGCGGTCCCCGCGAACGGTGCGCCGGCAATGAGACCCGCCGCGGCGATGGCGGCGGCGAGAGCGGTCTTGATGATCATGGTTGGTTCCTCCCCGAACCTGGGTGCGTACCGCTGCGGTAGCGGTCGCGGTAGGGCTGCTGCCCTGGTGGACTCGATCCCCCCTTCGGACCGAGTCCTCCGGGTGAGGCGCGCCGGCCTCGATGAGAAAGGTAGGGACGTCACCGGGGTCCGGCCGAGTGCGCGAGCGGCCGGAGTGTGGGAAATCCGCTGATGGGGAGGGGTTTCGCCGGTTTTCCGGTCCGGTCGCGCCGGTACCGGATTGCTGTCCGGACCGGACAAGCGGGCTCGCCGCGACGCCCTGGGCGGCTGTCCAGTCAGTACAGTTCCGGTGTGCCGACCCAGCGGGAACGACGTGAGGCGACCATTGCCAAACTGCTCGACGCGAGCATCGCGACCATTGACGAAATCGGGTATGCGCGCGCCTCGGTGAAGATCATCTCGGCGCGCGCCGGACTGTCCTACGGCGCGCTGTTCCGGCACTTCCCGACCATGAGCGATTTCATGGCCGCCACCGCGCGCGAGGCCGTGCGCCGGCAGGCCGAGACCGTCGCCGAGCGGTTCCGCGGGGTGGCGGCCGAGGCCGGGGGCACCGATCTGGATCGCGGCCTGGATGCGCTGCGCGAGGTGGCCGGGACCCCGGCGCACAACGCCATCCTGGAACTCACCATGGCCGCGCGCACCGATCCGTTCCTGCGCGCCGCGATGCAGCAGACCATGGTCGACCACGGCCTGATCATGATCGAGCTGACGCGCGAAGTGGTCGGCCGGGAACTGGATCTCACCGACGACGATCTCGTCGCCTTCACCTTCCTGATCGCCGACATCTTCGACAGCGAGGTCTTCCAGCGCCCACTGCGCGAGCGGCATCCGGAGATCGGCGCGCACCGGGTTCCGGTATTGCGGCGGATGCTCGAGCAGTTCCGCCGCACCGGACCGTGATCCGCGGCCGCGCTACCGCCGCATGGCGCTACTCCGGAATGGCAACGCTCAGTGGGATGTTCACCCAGCTGGGCGCGTCCGGATCCAGGCGCAGATGCTGTGGAGCGAGCTGACTGTCGACCAGGACCGGCGTCGGCGGCAGGCCCCGGGGGAAGTTGCTGGCGAAGACATCGACCCGCAGCCGGTGCCCGGGCTGCAGCACCGCGTCGATCGGTGTGAGCGCGAGATCCAGGGTGACCGGCACGCCCGGTTCGGTCAGCTGCCGCCGGTCGAGATCCAGGTAGAGCTCGGGTTTGGTGTAGTCGCCACTGGCCGAACGGGTGCTGCCCGCCTCGTCCACCGCGCGCAGCGAGGCCACCAGCTGGCCGGTGCTGATCTCACGGGACTGCCCCTCGGGCGCGACATCGTTCACAGTGACCACCCAGTACCCGTCGCGAGTGTCGTGAACGGCATTGAGGTGCACGGCGATCGGGCCGGAGATGGTCGTCGCCTCGGTCACCGGATTGCTGGTGAACGTGAGCCCGGCGTTCTCCCAGATGCGGCTGTCCTCACCGCAGGCCACCACGATGGCGGGCACACCGGCCCAAATCCGCGCGGTGTCACGGGAACACAGGCTCAGCAGGTTCGGGGCGATGGTCAGATCGCGCACGCCCTCCTGCAACGGCCGCGCCGACAGCATGCCGTCGTAGACCGAGGCGGCGGTGCCGGAATGCCGGTCGCTGAAGTACATCCGCTGGTGGGTCTGATCCGCGCGCGGGAACGATGGCATCGAAGTCCATTGCCCGCCCTGCTGTTTGACGGTGAGCGGGCTGTACTTGTCGATGCCGTTGTCGATGCCCTTGAGCCACTTGTCGAACCAGGCGCGCTGCAGCACATCCAGCCGCGGCGGCATACCCGGGTGGCCGAAGCCCGCCACGCCCGCGCCGACGTGGTAGCCGTCGCCCATGATCAGTTTCTTCTGCTCCATCGGCAGCGGGATGTTGTTGTAGGTCTCGGTGGCCGTGCTGCCGAAGATGTCGAACCACGCCTCGATGATGAAGGTGGGCGCGGTGACGTTCTCGACCGCGGTCTTCAGGCCGGTGCGGAACGGCGAATCCGGGTCGATGATCGCGCGGGTGCGCTCGCTGAGCTGATCGACCGTGGTGGCGCCGTAGGCATTGAGCACCACATCCATCATGGTCATCGGATCGGCGAGCCGGTCCCGCAGCCACCGCAACTGCTGCGCGGTGTCCCAGCGGCCCGCCAGCAGCGCCTCCACATCGGGTGTCATCTTGGACAGATTGACCGCCAGCAGCCAGAACGGCAGGAAGCCGAATCCGACTCCGCCGCCGGGCGCGACGATATCGTCGATCAGATCGCCGCTGGGCACATTGGCGAAGACCGCCTGCAGCGCCGGATGGCCGCGTTCGGCCGCCTGCAGTGCGGTGATGCCCGTGAACGAGGTGCCCATCGCTCCGACGGCGCCATTGCTCCAGGGCTGCGCGGCGATCCAGTCGATGACCTCCTCGGCGTCCTGGCGCTCACGCTCGCCGAAGACCTGCCACAGGCCCTCGGAGGTGCCGGTGCCGCGCAGGTCCAGCTGGACCAGGTGGTAGCCGCCCCGCACCAGATCGAGATTGTGCGCGGAAGCTTGCAGCACACCGGAATCCAGCTGGCGGGTGAGATCGGTCAGGCCGTCGAGGCCGGAGCCCGGGAAATTGAACGAGGCGATCCACGGCAGCAGCACGGTGTCGACGCCGGGAATCTCGAGCAGCGCCGCGGCCACATTGAGGGCGATCTTGCTGTAGCCCTGGATCTGCAGGACCGTCGGCAGCTTCTCGTCGGTGCGCTTGCCGCCGTTGCCCGGATGGATGATGTCGGCCTTCAGCACGGTGCCGTCGCTCATGGTGATGGGCACGGCGAGATCCGGGAACATGTCCGAATACGGTTGCGGCCCATCGACGGTGGCGGTCCAGGCGGTGGCCGCGGCGCCGCCGTCGATGCCGGTGAACCCCTCCGGTGGTTCGCCGCCCCCGACCGGTGCGAGCTGTAGCGCGCAGACGGCGGCGGTGACCACCACCGCGCACCGCGCCCACCATCTGGTTCGTGCTGCTGATGTCATGAAGATGTTTCCCCGTTCCCTGCTCCGGCTGGCTACCGGCGGGTAGGACAGTAATGCGCGCCACAGTCGGCAATCAAGATAGTGATGGGTCACCATCTATTTTTGGCGGATTGTGTCAGGGTCCGAATCGGGGATGTACCTGATGTCACCTGTCGGGGATGCGTGCCAGTATCGAAGGCATGTATCCGCCTGCGCCCTTCATGGACCCTGCCCGCGGGGTGGCCGTGCAGCCACCGAAGCTGGTGCGGCGCTCCGGCGGGCGCGTGGTGGGCGGCGTGGCCGGCGGTGTCGCCGACCATTTCGGGATCGACGTGTTCAAGGTGCGGATGGCGTTCGTGCTGCTGTCCGCCTTGGCGGGGGCCGGCATCGTCGCCTACGGCATGTTGTGGATCTTCACGCCCAGCGGTGAGGACAAGGCGCCGGCGTCGGCGGCGGAGCGGCGGCAGGCCCTCGGGCTGGCCTTGCTCGGGTTGTCGCTGGCGGTGGCCACGGCCTGGTTGTTCAATGGCACGGCCGCGCACGTGGTGGGGCCGATCATTGTGGTGGCCATCGGCGCGGCGCTGGTGTGGCGCGAATTCGACGCGGAGGGACCGCGATCGGTCTTCGGGCACGCCTCGGTGGTCACCTGGGCGCGGATCGTCGGCGGGGCGACGCTGATCGTCGTCGGGCTGGGCGTGGTGGTGCTGGCGCGGATCAATCTGAGTTCGCTGGGGTCGGCGCTGCTGGCCGTCGCGGTGACCCTGATCGGCGCCGGGTTGCTCACCGTGCCGCTGTGGTTGCGCATGGTGCGAGCGCTGAACGATGAACGGGCGGCGCGGATCCGGAACGAGGAGCGTGAGGAGATCGCCTCGCATCTGCACGATTCGGTGCTGCAGACACTGGCGTTGATCCAGCGGCAGGCCGGGGATCCGCAGGAAGTGGTGCGGCTGGCGCGCAGTCAGGAACGCGAGCTACGCAAGTGGCTGTTCGACGACACCGGGCCGGCGCAATCCAGTCTGGCGGCGGCGCTGCGCACCATCGCGGGCGAGGTGGAGGATCAGCACGGGGTGAAGGTGACGCCGGTGACCGTGGGCGATGTGTCCATGGATATCGACGACAGCGGAACCGGGCTGCCGAAGGAGCATTTCACCGCCCTGCTGGGCGCCACCCGCGAGGCGCTGGTGAATGCGGCCAAGCATGCCGAGGTGCCGGCCATCGACCTGTTCGCCGAGGCCGAACCGCATCAGGTGAGCATCTTCGTGCGCGATCGCGGCAAGGGTTTCGATATCGACGCCGTCGACGGCGACCGGCAGGGCCTGGCCAGATCCATTCGCGCCCGCATCGAACGCCGCGGCGGGCACGTGGAGATCCAGTCCGCCCCGGGGCGCGGCACCGAGGTGCGAATCACCATGCCGCGCAAGGACGGCGCGGACGACCGGATCGTGGTGCAGCACGAGGAGCCGGTGTCGGAGGAGCCGGCGTCCGAGGAATCGGCGTTGCCGAGTTGAGCCGATCGCGAATACGCCGCCGCGAAGGCGAGTCCGGGGCATGACGTGTTGGATGTGGTACCGATGAGGGTGGATTCGGTCCGTCAATCGAGGAGTATCAGGTGAGTGTCCGGGTGTTTCTGGTCGACGACCACGCCGTGTTCCGGTCCGGGGTGCGGGCCGAGCTGAGTCGGGAATCCGATATGGAAGTGGTCGGCGAGGCGGGCGGGGTGGCCGAGGCCATCGCCGGCATCAAGGCGACCGCGCCGGATGTGGTGCTGCTGGATGTGCACATGCCCGACGGCGGCGGCGTGGCGGTATTGCAGGGCATCGAATCCGGGCCGGTGTGCTTGGCGCTCAGCGTGTCCGACGCCGCCGAGGATGTGATCGCGGTGATTCGCGCCGGGGCGCGCGGCTATGTCACCAAGACCATCTCCGGACCGGAGCTGGCCGACGGCATTCGCCGGGTGTCCGGCGGCGACGCCGTATTCAGTCCGCGCCTGGCCGGTTTCGTGCTGGACTCCTTCACCGGCAAGTCCCCGGTTCCCGAGCCGCCGCTGGATCCGGAGCTGGACTCGCTCACCCCGCGTGAACTCGAGGTGCTGCGGCTGCTGGCTCGCGGCTACACCTACCGCGAGATCGCCGAATCCCTGTTCATCTCGGTGAAGACCGTGGAGACCCACGCCTCCAACGTGCTGCGCAAAACCCAGCAGTCCAATCGCAATGCGCTGACCCGCTGGGCCCACCGCCGCCGGATCGACTGAAACTCGCACTCCCTCTTGCCTCCGTGTGCCCGTTGCGTCGGCAACGGGCACACGAGAATCGAGAGTTCTACAGTGCCACCAGAATCACGATGATGATCAGCAGGCCGATGAGCAGCCCGATCGCTACGGCCAGCGGCCCGGCGTTCGGCCCCAGGCCGGACAGGTCGAAGCCCTTCGACTTCGGTTGCGGGGCAACGGGGGTCGCCGCGGTCTGCCGCTGCGGGCGGGGGAGCGGGCTGGAGTTCGGGCTGCGCAGGCCCGCGGCGGAGTTGCGGGCCGCCCAGGCCGGGATGGTGCCGTCCTCGGTGCGCACCGGTGCGCCCAGAATGTAGGGCGCGGTGCCGGGACCGAATGCGGCGGTGAGGATTTCATTGCGCGCCTCGGTCATGGTGGGGCGGCGCTGCGGGGCCGGTTCCATCATGTGCAGCAGGGCGGCGGTGAGCACGCCGGTGCGCTCCGGCGGAATGATCTGCGCCATGGCGGCGCGTTCCACGATCACATTGCTGTCGTCGTCGAAACCGTAGGGCGGGCGGCCCTCGATGGCGGTGTAGAGCGTTGCGCCGAGCGAGAATACGTCGCTGGCGGTGGTCGGCTGGGCGCCGCGCGCGACCTCCGGCGGCAGGTAGGCCGGGGTGCCGGTGATGACGTCGCCGATTTCGTCGGAGGGTTCGCCGGCGGCGCTGGAGATGCCGAAGTCGCTGAGCTTCACCATGCCGACCTCGTCGCCGCGGTCGGCGACCAGGATATTGCCGGGTTTGATATCGCGGTGCACGATGCCGGCGGTGTGCGCGGCGGCCAGGGCGTCCGCGACCTGCGCGCCGATCTGCGCGACCTCGATGGGCGAGAGCAGATCCACCAGCGACAGCGCCTTGGCGACGCTGCGCGAGGGCAGGTATTCCATGACCAGCCAGGGTTCCCCGGCCTCGAGCACCACGTCGTAGACGGCGATGGCGTGCTCGTGCGAGAGTTTGGCCGCGACCCGGCCCTCGTGCATGATCCGCCGCCGGACCTCATCGGCCTCTCGTTCGTCGAGGCCGGCGATGGAAAGCACCTGTTTGATGGCCACATCGCGCTTGAGCATGCGGTCGTGTGCCAGCCACACCGCGCCCATGCCGCCGCCACCGAGCTTCGATTGCAGACGATAGCGGCCGGCGACCAGGTAATCGGGGCCGACGATGGGGCGGGCGCGTTCGGTCACGGGTGCAGGGTAGCGGAAAACCATCCTGACTGGCCTGGTTCGCTGCCCGAGGTTTGCGCCACTGCCTCTTGACGCGCGCCGAGGCTCGAGTTCTACTATCCAGGAATCGAACGTATGTGCGATTATGTCAGGTAGCTGGATCGGTGCCCGGGTCCCCGTCGGTTGAGAGAGGTGGTCGATAGATGGGTTCGGCTGGGGAAGCGAAACAGCAGCGGATCGCAGAGCTGCGGCGGCGCATGGCCGCGATTCCGGCGCGTGGTGCGGAGCCGTCGGCGCAGGTGCCCGCGGCTGCGGAACTCCAGCGCGAGTCGCTGCCCGTACCGGCCGCACTCGAAAACCTGTTGCCGGACGGCGGTTTGGTCAAGGGCTCGGTGGTCGCCTACACCGGCGCCAGTTCCCTACTGTCCGGTTTGCTGGCCACCGTCACCGCGTCCGGCGCCCACGCCGCCGTCGTCGGCCTCCCGCGCCTGGGCTTGCTGGCAGCTGCGGAAATGGGCGCGCGTCTGGACCGACTCGCCGTGGTCGCCAGCCCCGGCTCCGAGGCTCTCGAAGTTGCCTCAGTTTTGCTCGACGGCCTGGACCTGGTGGTCCTCGACCTGAACGGCGCGTCCGTCCCCCTCACCCGCACTCGGATCCTCACCGCCAAGGCCCGCAGCAAGAACGCCACCCTGTTGGTCACCGGCGGCTCCTGGTCCGGCCCGGCCCTGCGCATCGACACCCGCATCGCCGGCTACGGCGGCCTCGGCCGCGGCTGCGGCCGCCTCCGCACCGTCAGTCTCGCCGTCGAAGTCCACAGCCGCTCCGCCCAACCCCGCACCGGCCACCTGGCCCTGTGCCCGGGCAACGGCCGAGTCGAATGGGTCGAGACGAAACAAGCCGCCGTCGAACCTCTTCGCCCGGTCCGCCATGCCGTCTCCTGAGCGGATCCGCGCCCTCGCGGCCTGCCCGCTCGAGTGTGCAGGCGCACGGCATGTCGCTTCCTGAGCGCCTGGCCGATAGCTCTGCCCGTCGTCTCGGCGCGAATTCTCCCCGTCGTTCCGGCGCGAATTCTCCCTGTCATTCCGGCGTGCTTTTGGCCGGAATCTACCGGGCCGCTGTGGATCCCGGCCAAAAGTACGCCGGGATGACGAGCGGGACACATGCCGGGATGACGAGCGGGACACATGCCGGGATGACGAGCGGGACTTCTGTTCGGTTGCGCGGTGACAGTGGCTGGCCGCTCGGCGGCAGTGGGGTGAAGCGGGGCAATGATTTTCGGTTCGGTCGGCGCCTCGGCGCCATGGTGGTGAGGCGCGGGTGAAGGCGCGGCGGGTGCTGGCGGTGTGGTGCCTGGATTGGCCCGCGGCGGCGGCTGCCGCCGAGGCGGGGGCGCCGGTCACGCAGGCGGTGGCGGTGCTCTCGAACGGCAAGGTGGTCGCGTGTTCGGCGGTGGCGCGGGCGGAGGGGATCCGGCGCGGGCTGCGGAAGCGGGAGGCGCAGGCGTGTTGTCCGGATCTGCTGGTGGCGCAGGAGGATTCGGATCGGGACGGGCGGTTGTTCGAACCGGTGGTGGCGGCGGTCGATGCGACGGTGCCGGGGGTGGAGGTGCTGCGGCCCGGACTGCTGGTGCTGGGGGCGCGCGGGGCGGCGCGGTTCTTCGGATCGGAGGAGGCGGCGGCCGAGCGGCTGGTGGACGCGGTGGCGGCGGTCGGGGTGGAATGCCAGATCGGGATTGCCGACGAGCTGTCCACGGCGGTGCTCGCGGCCCGGCGCGCCACCATCGTGCCGCCGGGTAAGGGCTCGGAATTTCTTGCGCCGCTGCCGGTTTCCGAGCTCGCGGTGGAGCCGACGCTGGCCGCGCCGGAGCGTGGTGAGCTGGTGGATCTGTTGCACCGCTTGGGGTTGCGGCGGATCGGGGATTTCGCGGCGTTGACACCCGCCGAGGTGACCTCCCGCTTCGGGAAGGACGCCATTACGGCACATCGTTGCGCCCGCGCGGAACCGGAGCGGCCGCCCGCCTCCCGGCTGCCCGCGGTGGACCTGACGGTGGAACAGCGCTGCGATCCGCCGCTCGAACGCGTCGATACCGCCGCCTTCGCCGGGCGCATGCTCGCCGCCGAACTGCACACCAAACTGTCCGCGGCGGCGGTGGCCTGCACACGGCTGGCCATTCACGCCGAAACCGAAGCGGGCGAACAGCTCTCGCGGATCTGGCGGTGCGCCGAACCATTGACCCCGGAGAGTACGGCGGACCGGATCCGCTGGCAGCTGGACGGCTGGCTCACCCGGCGTGCGCTGCGGCAGGGCGGACCGACCGCGCCGATCACGCTGCTGCGGCTCGACCCGGTCGAAGTGGTGTCCTCCGGTGCGCTGCAACTGGGTCTCTGGGGCGGCGTCGGCGAGGACGAGGAGCGGGCGCGCCGGGCCCTGGCCCGGGTGCAGGGGCTGCTCGGCGGGGATGCGGTGCGGATGGGCGTGCTCAGCGGCGGCCGCGGGCCCGACGAGCGGATCACCCTGGTTCCGCTGGGGGACGAACCGGTGCCCGCGGCGGATCCGGCCCAGCCGTGGCCGGGGCGACTCCCGGAACCGGCCCCCGCCGTGGTGCTGCGGAATCGCCCCGAGGTGCGGCTGGAGTCGGCGGACGGGTCCCCGGTGTGGGTCACCGACCGGGGCCTTTTCACCGCCGACCCGGCGCGGCTGCATTGGGGCCGCCGCTCCTGGCCGCTACTCGGATGGGCCGGCCCATGGCCGCTGGACGACCACTGGTGGACTCACCGGTCCCGACGCGGCTTCGCCGCCCGCGCGCAAGTGCTGATCGACACCGCCGCCCGCGATCGCGTGCTGATCGACGCCGATCGCCGGGACTCGACCGACAGAGACCGCCGGGCCCTGCTGCTGCTCGGCTACGACCACAGCTGGCATGTGGAGGGCTTGTACGAGTGACGCCTGGACCGGCTCATCCGCATCACGGCTCTCCCTGGTCACAGCGGTTATGGCGGTGGGCACAACTTGCGGCGGCGCACCGGCTCGATCCGTACCCTGGTTGATCGTGACGGTTACCCGGGTCTCGTTCGACGACGTGCGGATCGCCTATCGGGATACCGGGGCGGCCGTCGGTCATGTGTCGAGTGATATCCCCGTCATGCTCGTACACGGCATGGGCGGCGACGGGCACACCTGGGACCGGTTCGCGCACCAGTTGGTGCAGCGCGGGCGACGGGTGATCATTCCGGATCTGCGCGGGCACGGCCGTAGCGCGCATACCGATTCGTATCTTTTCTCCGAGTTCGGCGCGGATGTGCTGAACCTGTGCGACCGGCTCGGGCTGGATTCGGTCGATCTGGTCGGGCATTCGCTCGGCGGCTACGCGGTGTCGTGGGTGGCCATGCAGCGTCCGGAGCTGGTGCGCCGGTTGGTCATCGAGGAACAGCCGCTGCCGCTGCGCTCCGGTGACGAGCAGATGAAGCTGACCCGGCGGCTGCCGACGATTCCGGAACTCTGGCATGCCACCACGAGTCTGATCCGGCATCCCGGCGCGGTGCTGGCCTTCGACCGGTCCATGACGGGCACGGCGCTGGAGCAGTTCCGCAAGCCTTATCCGGAGTGGTGGGAGGGGTTGTCCGAGATCACCGCGCCCACCCTGTTCCTGCGCGGCGGTCCGGGCGGCATGGTCGATCCCGACAAGCTGGCGCAGCTGTCGGCCGCCGTCCCCGACTGCACCGTCCGCGCCTTCACCTGCGGCCACAGCATCCACCGGGACCGGCATCGCGAATTCGAGGCCGCCGTCCTCCCGTTTCTCGGCCACTGAGCGCCGGAATCTAGAGTGAAGCCGTGTCCGGACTCGAGCGTCCCACGCTGTTCTTCGCCGATGAGCAGTCTTTTCGGGAGTGGTTGGCGGCCAATCACGCCGCGGTGGATGGCATCTGGGTGAAATTCGCCAAGAAGGGGTCGGGGCATGAGTCCCTCGACTACGACGGCGCGCTGCGGCAGGCCTTGTGTTTCGGCTGGATCGACGGGCAGTCGCGGCGCGTGGACGACGAGTTCTATCTGCAGGGTTTCACGCCGCGCCGGCAGCGCAGTCCGTGGTCGCAGCGCAATGTGGGGATCGTCGAGGAGTTGATCGCGCAGGGCCTCATGCATGCCGCCGGTCAAGCCGAGATCGACCGCGCCAAGGCGGACGGCCGCTGGGACAGCGCCTACGGCCGCGATCTGCCGCAGGATTTCCTCGATGCCCTGGCCGCCAATCCGGAGGCCGCCGCCTTCTTCGAAACCCTGCCTGCCCAATCGCGTGTCGTGGTCGGCTACCACCTGGGCAGCGCCGTGCGCCCGGAGACCAGGGCCCGCCGCCTGGATCAGTTGATCCGCAAGCTGATCGACGGTCAGCCGCTGTGAATGATTTTCAGGGCCTACTGTGTTCGGCTGCCGCCCAGGAGATTCCGCTCGCCGGCAGCGCCACCCACGTCACCAGCTGGCTGTGCATCGAACAGCCCGGCGCCTGGGGCCGCGACGTCATCGCCGACGCGGTCCTCGGCCCCGAGATCACCGCCGAACTGGCAGCCCGCACCACGGCGTCCCACGCCCGCCCCACCCTCATCCGCCGCCCCGGACGCCATGAATTCACCGGCGTCCGAACGATTCTCATCGCCAGCACCCGCCCCGGGAACGCCTGGTGCGAACGCTTCGAAATCACCGACCTGAAACAACTCCTGGACCTCGACCCGAACCTGTTCGACGGCCCCGCCCCCGGAATCGGCGCTCCCGTAACGGATCCCCTCGTCCTGGTCTGCGCCCATGGCAAACGCGACCAATGCTGCGCCCTCCTGGGCCGCCCCATAGCCGCCCACCTCGCCCACTTCCACCCCGGCCAGGTCTGGGAGTGCTCCCACACCGGCGGCCACCGCTTCGCCCCCGCCCTGGTCCTGCTCCCCACCGGCCTCACCTACGGCCGCCTGAACCCCGATTCGGCCTCCACCGTGGTCGAAACCGCCCGCCGCGGCGAGGTCGCACTCACCGGCTTCCGCGGCCGCAGCTACTACACCCCGGTCGAACAAGTAGCCGAAATCGCAGTCCGCGAGCGCATCTCCGACGCCGCCATCGATGCCCTCACAGTCGAGCCGGCCCCGGATATCCCACCGCCCCCCGACCCGGCCACCTTCGCGGGCGCGGCCCTGGTAACCCACCGCGACGGCCGCCGCTGGCTGGTCACCACCCGCACCATCACCTACGCCCCGCGCCAAGCCAGCTGCGGCGTACCCCCCAAACCCGCCACCGCCCTGGTCGCCGACACCATCCGCCCACTGGACTGAACATCCGTCGCCTGCACGGAAGCGACCGGCCCCGCACCTATCGGTGCGGGGCCGAATCGTTTGGGGGAGTGTGGTTGCCGGGCCGACCCCGTGACTGTCGGTGCGGAGCCGGATCGTTTGGGGGAGTGGGACCGTCGGGCCCCGCGCCCCGCAGCGTACGGCGCAGAGAGTCCTACGGCGTGCGGAGTCCTGCGGCATGCCGGAGCCATACCCGCTCTTGGGGGCGAGGTTGCCAAGTCCGCTGTTGGGGGTGAGGGACCCTCCACCTCCCTCTTCTGGGGTTTCAGGGGGAACCCCTGAGAGTCCCGAGAGTTGGTATCTACCAGTGTGTTCCGGGCACGAGTCGTGCTGCGCGGCGGAGGGCGGTGCCGGTGACGCGGATGGCGGGTGGGATCGAGCGGCGGCGGCGTTGGGGGGTGACGAGGTCGACGTCGGTTGTCTCTGGTTCAGGGACTGTTTCGCCTTTGGCGGCGGGGGAGTCGGGGATGGCGCGGTAGTAGCGGTGCAGGACGCGTTCTTTGATGCCGGGGGCTACCAGGTTGCCGTATTCGGCGAGGGTGCCGAGGGGGACGTCGATGCGGCGGGGGCGCTCGCTGAGGGCGCGGACTATGAGGGCGGCTGCCCACTCGGGGGATTGGGTGGGGGTGCCCTGGTCGCCGCTGGGGGTGATCATGGGGGTGCGGACCAGGGGCATGTGGATGGTGGTGAAAGTGATGTTGTCGGCGAGCATTTCGGCGGCGGTGACTTCGGCGAACTTGTCGAGGGCGGCCTTGCTGGCGAGGTAGGCGGCGAAGCGGGGGGTGGCGACCTGGACGCCGGCGCTCGAAATATTCACGATGTGGCCGGATTTGCGGGCGCGCATCTGGGGGAGGAGGGCCAGGGTCATGCGGACCGCGCCGAAGTAGTTGACGGCCATGGTGCGTTCGAAGTCGTGCATGCGGTCGGTGGAGCGGTGCACGGCGCGGCGGATGGAGCGGCCGGCATTGTTGACCAGCATGTCCACGTGGCCGTGCTCGGCGAGGATGAGGGTGACGGCCTGTTCGACGGAGTCGGCGTCGGTGACGTCGCACTGGTAGCCGTGCGCGTTTCCGCCCGCGGCCTTGATCTCGTCGACCACGGCGGCCAGTTCGTCGCCGCGACGCGCCAGGAGGAAGACCACGGCGCCCTTCTCGGCGACGGCCATGGCGGCCGAGCGGCCGATGCCGGACGAGGCGCCGGTGATGACCACATGCTTGCCGGTCAGATCGCGGCGGGCGCGCCGGCGAGCCAGGTAACCGTTGTCGTCGATAACAGAGTTGTCGGCCATCGCTGCTCCCTTGCAGACAATCGAGTTGCCTAGAACTTACTTGAAAGTAAGTTCAGCTGCCAGATCGGGTCGGTCGCAGCTCCCGGCAACCCTCCTTTGCGCGCGTTCGTCGGTAATCGCGACGCGCCGGGCAACCCTCTGTAGAGACCGGTCGGTATCGAATGTATGTTCGACACCGGAAGATCGTCGCAGTTGGAGGAGGGTGCCGTGGGCTGGCACAACGGACCGCCGTCCTGGTCGGAGCTGGAGCGCGTGCTCTCCGGCCGGCCGGACCCGGCCCGCAACCTGCCCGACGGCGACGGCGGGGACAGCCCGGCCTGGTCGCGGAAACGGGAGAAGTACGAGGCGGGGGCGCTCGCCCGGCCGGAGGGGCCGGTGGTGCCGTATGCGGAACTGCACACGCACTCCGCGTACAGCTTCCTCGACGGGGCGAGCCAGCCCGAGGAATTGGTCGAGGAGGCGGTGCGGCTCGGATTGGAGGCGCTCGCCCTCACCGACCACGACGGGTTCTACGGGGTGGTGCGGTTCGCGGAGGCGGCCCGGGAGTGGGGTATGCCGACCGTTTTCGGGGCGGAGCTCTCGCTCGGTACCGCCGCCCGGCCCAAGGCGCACCTCGTCCCGCGCGGGCGGCGGCCGCGCGGGAAGGCGGTTCCGGATCGGGCGACACCGGAACCGATGGACGAATTCGGTTCGGAGGTGGCCGATTCCGCGCCGCGCACGGGTGCGCCCGATCCGGTGGGTCCGCATCTGCTGATCCTCGCGCGCGGGCAGGAAGGGTATCGGCGGTTGTCGCGGGAGATGGCGACGGCGCATATGGCGGCGGGGGAGAAGGGGATCCTGCGCTACGACCTGGATCGGCTGACCGCGGCGGCGGGCGGGCACTGGCATGTGCTCACCGGCTGCCGGAAGGGGCATGTGCGACAGGCGCTCACGCAGGGCGACGCCGCGGCCGAGGCTGCCCTGCGGGAGCTGGTGGAGCGGTTCGGGCGCGAGCATGTGAGCGTGGAGCTCACCCATCACGGGATTCCCGAGGACGATGAGCGCAACGCCCGGCTGGTCGCCCTGGCCGATCGGGTCGGATTACCGGTACTCGCCACCACCGGAGCGCATTTCGCGGCGCCGCCGCAGCGGCGGCGGGCCATGGCGCTGGCGGCCATCCGGGCCAGGTCCAGCCTGGACGAGATGGCGGGCTGGCTGGCGCCGACCGGCGGCGCACATCTGCGGTCGGGGGCGGAGATGGCGCGGCTGTTCGCGCAGTGCCCGGGCGCGGTGGCGAATGCCGTTGCGCTGGCGCGGGAATGCGCATTCGATCTGCGCTTGATCGCGCCCGAGCTGCCGCCGTTCGACGTGCCGGTAGGACATGACGAGAATTCGTGGCTGCGGGAGCTCACCTTCGAGGGCGCGGCGCGGCGGTACGGGCCGCGCGCGGAGAACGCACCGGCGTACCAGCAACTCGAGCATGAGCTGAAGGTGATCGAGAAGCTGAAGTTCCCGGGCTACTTCCTGGTGGTCCACGACATCGTCAGTTTCTGCCGGGACAACGACATCCTCTGTCAGGGCAGGGGTTCGGCCGCCAACTCCGCCGTCTGCTACGCCATCGGGATCACCAATGTGGATCCGGTGCAGAACAATCTGCTGTTCGAGCGGTTCCTGTCGCCGGAGCGGGACGGGCCGCCCGATATCGACGTGGATATCGAATCGGATCGGCGGGAGGAGGCGATTCAGCACGTCTACGCCAAGTACGGGCGGGAGTACGCGGCGCAGGTGGCCAATGTGATCACCTATCGCGGGCGCTCGGCGGTCCGGGATGCGGCCAAGGCCCTGGGGTTTTCGCCGGGGCAGCAGGAT
Organism: Nocardia sp. NPDC127526; assembly: GCF_042672265.1. Taxonomy (NCBI): domain Bacteria; kingdom Bacillati; phylum Actinomycetota; class Actinomycetes; order Mycobacteriales; family Nocardiaceae; genus Nocardia; species Nocardia sp. NPDC127526. Next base: position 97,638 of record NZ_JBHXVO010000021.1, read on the forward strand.
GCCTGGAGCAAACAGGTGAGCCGCTGGACCGGGGTGTCGAAGGAGGAGCACACCGATATTCCGCGCGACGTGCTCGGCCTGGCCGGTGAATTAGAGGGTCTGCCAAGGCATTTGGGCATTCACTCCGGCGGCATGGTGATCTGCGATCGGCCCATTGCCGACGTGTGCCCCACCGAGTGGGCGCGCATGGCGAACCGCAGCGTGCTGCAGTGGGACAAGGATGATTGCGCCGCAGCGGGTTTGGTGAAGTTCGACCTGCTCGGCCTGGGCATGCTGTCGGCGCTGCACTACATGATCGATCTGGTGCGCGAGCACAAGGGCGAGACCGTCGAACTGCACAAGCTGGATCTCGCCGAGGCCGCCGTCTACGACATGCTGTGCCGCGCGGACTCGGTGGGCGTCTTCCAAGTGGAGTCGCGCGCGCAGATGGCGACGTTGCCGCGCCTGAAGCCGCGCAACTTCTACGACCTGGTGGTCGAGGTCGCGCTGATTCGCCCGGGTCCCATCCAGGGCGGATCCGTGCATCCCTATATCCGCCGCCGCAACGGGCAGGAGAAGGCCGTCCCCGATCATCCGGCGCTGGCGAACGCGCTGGCGCGCACCCTGGGCATTCCGCTGTTCCAGGAGCAGCTCATGCAAATGGCCATCGACGTCGCCGGATTCGCCCCCGCCGAGGCCGATCAGTTGCGCCGGGCCATGGGCTCCAAACGCTCCACGGAGAAGATGGAACGCCTGCGCGCCCGCTTCTATCAGGGCATGCAGGACCTGCACGGCATTACCGGCGAGATCGCCGACCGCATCTACGAGAAGGTGTACGCCTTCGCGAATTTCGGCTTCCCGGAAAGCCATTCGCAGAGCTTCGCCTCGCTGGTGTTCTACTCCTCGTGGTTCAAGCTGCACCATCCGGCGGCGTTCTGCGCGGGCCTGCTGCGCGCCCAGCCGATGGGCTTCTACTCCCCGCAGTCGCTGGTGGCCGATGCGCGGCGGCATGGGGTGGCGGTGCACGGCCCGGATATCAATCACAGCCTGGCCGAGGCGACCCTGGAGCAGCGTGGGATGGAAGTTCGGCTCGGCCTGGCCGCGGTCCGCTCCATCGGCGCCGAGCTGGCCGAGCAGATCGTCGCCGCCCGCGCAGCCGGCCCCTACCGGTCCTTCCTGGATCTCACCGGCCGCGTGGAATTGACCGTCCCGCAAGCGGAATCGCTGGCCACCGCGGGCGCGCTCGGCAGTCTCGGCATCACCCGCCGCCAGGCCCTGTGGGCGGCCGGTGCGGCGGCGGGCGAACGCCCCGATCGCATTCCGGGCACCGGCGCGGCCACCGACGCCCCCGCCCTGCCCGGCATGAGCGAACTGGAACTGGCCGCCGCCGACGTCTGGGCCACCGGCGTCTCGCCCACCAGCTACCCGACCGAATTCCTCCGCGACCGCCTCGACGCCCTCGGCGTGGTCCCCGCCGCGCATCTGCTCGATATTCGCGATGGCACCAGGGTTCTCGTCGGCGGCGCGGTCACCCACCGGCAGCGCCCCGCCACCGCCGGCGGGGTCACCTTCCTCAATCTCGAGGACGAGACCGGCATGGTGAACGTGGTCTGCTCGATCGGCCTGTGGGCGCGCTACCGCCGTCTGGCCCAATCCGCGCCCGCCCTGCTGGTTCGCGGCCGCGTCCAGAACGCCGAGGGCGCGGTCACCATTGTCGCGGATCACCTGCAGCGCATGGATTTACGCATCGAGGGCCGCTCCCGCGACTTCCGCTGACGAACGAAACGGCCGACCCGCCGGGGTCGGCCGCTCGAATTCGATTGCGGCTCAGAGCTCGCCGAAGAAGGCACGGATATCGCCGACGAGCAGGTCGGGCTGTTCGAGGGCGATGTACGCGCCGGCCTTGTCGAATTCGGTCCAGCGCGCCACCGTGGTATCGCGATCGGCGAAGCGGCGCACCGTGACATCGCCCGCCGCGACGACGAACGCGGTCGGCACGCTCACCCGCGGCTTGGGCGCCCGGGCCGTCGGGTCGTGCGCCACATCGTTGTAGCTCTGCGCGATGGAACCCGAAGTGCCGGTGAACCATTGGACGCTGACATCGGTGAGCATGCGGTCCTTGGAGATGGCCTGCTCGGGCAGCTCGGCGCGCGGATCGCTCCACTCCTCGAACTTCTCCACCACCCAGGCCAGCAGGCCGATCGGCGAATCATTGAGGCCGTGCGCGATGGTCTGCGGCCGGGTGGACATCATGATGTTGAAGCCCATGCCCTCCCGCATGAACGTGTCGATGGTCGCCATTCGCTGCTGTTCGGCCTCGGTCAGGCCCTCGACATTCTCGTCCGGGAACGCGACGTAGGCATTGACGTGCAGGCCGACCATCCGATCCGGCGCCTGGCGGCCCAGCTCGATGGCCACATTCGCGCCGCCCCCGCCGCCGTGCGCGCCGAACCGCTCGTAACCCAGCCGGGTCATCAGATCGGCGAAGGCCGCCGCGGTGCGCGGAACGGTCCAGCCGGTATCGGCCAGCGGGGTGGAGAAACCGAAGCCCGGCATGAACGGGATCACCAGATGGAAGTCCCGCGACAGCGGTTCGATCACATCCAGCAGGCCCATGGCGCCGCCGGGGTTGTCGTGCAGCAGCAACAGGGCCTTCGCGTCCTCTCGCTCGCTGCGGATGTGCTTGAAGTGAATGCGCTGCCCGTCGATCTCCGTAATGAACTGCGGCCACTGGTTGAGCTCCGCTTCGGCCTTGCGCCAGTCGAATCCGTCCTTCCAGTACTCGGCCAGCTCGCGCAGGTAGTCCACCGGAACCCCGCGGCTCCAGCCGGCCCCGGGCAGCGCGGGCGTCCAGCGCGCCTTGGCCAGGCGATCGCGCAGATCGTCCAGATCGGTCTGGGGAATGTCGACTCGGAAGGGCTGGAAGGTCATTGCCATCTCCTCGGAACGGAATGTTTTGTTCCGTTCCAGATTAGCAGAATGATTCATTCCGTTTCAACCCCTGGGTGAGAATCGATGGAAAGCGAGAGGAGTCAGGGTGTCGACGGTGGTGCGGGCGACGATCAAGCCGAACAGCAAGAAGGGTCCCCTCGTCGAGACCCTCGACGACGGCACCCTCCAGCTGTACGTCCGCGCGCCCGCCGTCGAAGGCAAGGCCAACAAGGCCGCCATCGAACTTCTGGCCGCCCACTACGGCGTGGCCAAAACCTCCGTCCGCCTCACCGCCGGCGCCACCTCCCGCTTCAAACGCTTCGAGATCGACGACTGATCATCAGGCGGTGAGTATCGCCGATTCAGAACGCGAGCTCGTCCCAAGGGATCTGGATCGGGAACGGGAAGTCGAATTCGATGCCGTTGTTGTCGGCGGGGGTCCACTCGCCCGCGACGATGTAGTTGACCGGACGCAGCGGGCGAACGCCCTCCGCGAGATGACCGGGCTCGATCTCGAGGGCGTAGGCGCGCACGACAGCGATTGCACTGCTGCCCGGATCCAGGTGAACCTCCCAGTACCAAGGGATTCCGGCGCCGGCGTAGCGGATCTTCTTCGCTTCGAGATCGGTCCGGGTGTTCGACGGGGACAGCACCTCGCCGACCAGTAGCGTGTCGGTGGCGCGGACATCCTGGTAGGGCGCTCCGAGGCACCGATGGACGAGGAAGTCGGGTGTCAGGAAGTTGGACTTTCCGCTGCTGCCGAGAAAGACATTGGTCTCGGTGGTCACTCGCCAGCAGTGATCGGAGTGCTGCGACACATCCGACTGGGCGCACCTGCGTAACCCGCTCCACAGCAGATTCGAGAAGGTCTGATGCTCGGCCGGTCCGCGCCGTAGCCATACCACCCGGCCGTCCCACAGTTCGATCTGCTCCGCAATCTCTTCAGGAAGCTGCTCGAGCTCCTCCCAGGTCATGTACTCGGGGAGGCCCGGTTGTTCGGCATGTGGAATGGACACGTCATCAGGGTATTTCGCCATGCCCGCGGCCTCCTTGGGTTCACGCAGAATAGACGGCTACGCCCGTATTGTCCTACACCGCGCCGGGAAAACCCTGTTGCCGCCAGGCTTCGTAGACCGCGACAGCGGCGGCGTTGGAGAGGTTCATGGAGCGGCGGCCGGGGAGCATGGGGATGCGGAGCTGGGTGGTGATGCGGGGGTCGGCGAGGACGTCGTCGGGGAGGCCGGTGGGTTCGGGGCCGAAGAGGAGGACGTCGCCGGGGAGGTAGATGATGTCGGTATTGCGGGTGGCGGCGCCGGCGGTGAAGGCGTAGACGCGTTCGGGGGTGAGGGCTTCCCATGCGGCGGAGAGGGATTCGTGCACGGTGACCGAGGCCAGGTCGTGGTAGTCGAGGCCGGCGCGGCGGAGTTTGGGCTCGGATAGGTCGAAGCCGAGGGGTTCGATCAGGTGCAGGTGGCAGCCGGTGCCGGCGGCCAGGCGGATGGCATTGCCGGTATTGGGCGGGATGCGCGGCTGGAAGAACACGAGATGGAACACGCGGATCAGCATTGCAGAAGATACGGACCGTGCTGTTCGTGACCCGGCCGTGGGTCGGGCCGTCGCGGCGGCGGGCGGTTAAGCTCGCAGCGTGAGTCCAGCCCATGCCGCCCCCGAGGATCGCAGCAGCCGCGCCGGTGCGTTCGTGCGGGAGAATCTGCCGATCATTCTGATCGCGCTGGTGATGATCGTGGCCGTGGTGCTGCTGGCCTGGGATCGCTGGCGGCGCGGGACCTATGTCTTCGGCGGCGCGACGCTGCTGGCGGCGGCCTTCCGGATGCTCCTGCCGACCGAGAAGGTGGGCGTGCTCGCGGTGCGCAGCAAGGGATTCGATGTGGCGTGGCTGACGGCCCTGGGCGCGACGATCATCGTGCTGGCGGCGACCATCAGCCCGCTGGGGATCACATAGGGGCTGGGTTAAACCTTGGTCATGCGGCGGCCGAGCTCACGGCGCAGGATCTCCTGCGACGGGAGCCGGTGTAATACGCGGAGGATATCGGGGCGAAGCTCGAGCTGCTCCTCCTCGGAGAGCAGATCGACGAGATCACGTAGATCCATGTCATCGAAGGCTGCCGTCATGGGGGATACATTAGCGGCAGCGCGCCCGGATTTGATCGCGATCGGATCACGGTTACCGATGTGTCACCCGCATGAAACCGGCAGCGCCTCAGCGTAATTCGCGCGAAACGGGCACGACTCGAATTAGCGCTCGCGAGCCGCGCGTGCCAGCTCCATGGTCTCCACCATGAGCTTGCCGATCGCCTCGGTCTCGGTGAGGAAGCCGTCGTGCCCGTCGCGCGAGCGCACGATCTCCAGGCCGCGACAGCCGGGCAGCAGATCGGCCAGCTCCTGCTGCGTGCGCAGCGGGTAGAGGCGATCGGAGTCCACACCGCCGACCACGCACGGCACCGGGGTGGCGGCCAGCGCGGCCTCGACGCCGCCGCGCCCGCGGCCCACGTCGTGCCGGTTCATGGCCTCCGACAGCAGTACGTAGGTGGCCGGATCGAAGCGCGCGATGAGCTTGTCGGCCTGATACTCCAGATAGCTCTGCACCGCGTATCGCCCACCGTCCCAGGGATTCTCGGTGCCCTGGGCGTGATTCTCGAAGCGATGGTCGAGCTCGAACTCGGTGCGGTAGGTCAGGTGTGCGATGCGCCGCGCCAGCCCCATGCCGGTCATGGGCGCGCGCCCGCTGCCGTGATAGTTGCCGCCCTGCCAGTCCGGATCGGAGGTGATGGCGGCGATCTGCGTGGTCTGCGTGCCGATCTGATCGGCGGTGGCGCGCGCGCCGACGGCCAGCACCAGCGCGGAACCCACCCGCTCCGGATGCCCGACCATCCACTCCAGCACCCGCATGCCGCCCATGGACCCGCCGACGACGGCCGCCAGCCGGTCGATGCCGAGCAGATCGAACAGCGCCACCTCGGCGGTCACCTGATCGCGAATGGAGATCTCGGGAAACCGTGCGCCCCAGGGCTTTCCGTCCGCGGCCAGGGAACCCGGCCCGGTGCTGCCCTTGCAGCCGCCGAGCACATTGGTGGCGATGACACACCATTCGCCGGTATCGATGGCCGCGCCCGGGCCCACGATGCCGTCCCACCAGCCCGGCTGGGCGTGATGCACGTCGGCCGGGCCGACCACGTGCGAATCACCGGTCAGCGCATGCTCGACCAGAATCACGTTGTCGGCATTCGCGGAAAGTTCGCCCCACCGTTGCACGGCCAGCGTCACATCCGGAATGACGGCCCCGTTCTCCAGCCGCACCGCGCCGATGGCAATGCTGCCGAGCGTCCCGTCGGACGGCGGGAGCAGTGCTTCCGCCGTCTCCCGCGCCGTGCTCGATTCGATGTTCACGATCACCGTGCCGCCGCCGTCAGTCCGGCCCGGAGATCCGCCAGGATGTCCTCGATACCCTCGATGCCCACGGCCAGACGCACCAGACCAGGCGTGACGCCCGAAGCGAGCTGCTCCTCGGGAGTCAGCTGGGAATGGGTCGTCGACGCCGGATGGATCACGAGCGAGCGCACATCCCCGATGTTAGCGACATGGCTGTGCAGGACCAGCGCCTCCACGAACTTCTTGCCCGCGTCCACGCCGCCGGCCAGCTCGAAGGAGACGATGGCGCCGACGCCCTTGGGTGCCAGTTGTTTGCCACGCTCATACCAGGGTGAGCTCGGCAGGCCCGCGTAGGACACCGATTCCACACCCGGCGCGGCGGCCAGAAACTCCGCGACCGCCCGGGCATTGGCCACGTGCCGCTCCACCCGCAGGCTCAGCGTCTCGATGCCCTGGCTGATCAGGAACGCGTTGAACGGCGACACGGCCGCGCCCAGATCGCGCAGCAACTGCACGCGCGCCTTGAGCGCGAACGCCGGCGCGCCGAGCTCGGCGAAGACCACGCCGTTGTAGGACGGATCGGGGCTGGTGAACCCCGGGAACCGGGACTGCCCGCCGGCATCGCGCACGGTCCAGTCGAAGGTGCCGCCGTCCACGATCACACCGGCCACCGCCGAACCGTGCCCGCCCAGGTACTTGGTGGCCGAATGCACCACGATGTCCGCGCCGTGCTTCAGCGGCTGGATCAGGTACGGCGTGGCCACCGTGTTGTCCACGATGAGCGGCACGCCCGCCGCGTGCGCGATTCGAGCAACGCCCGGGATATCCAGGATCGAACTGCTCGGGTTCGCGACGGTCTCGCCGTAGAACGCCTTGGTATTGGGCCGCACGGCCGCCCGCCACTGCTCCAGATCGTCGGGATCCTCGACGAAGCTGACCTCGATGCCCAGCTTGGGCAGCGAGTAGTGAAAGAGGTTGTAGGTCCCGCCGTACAGGTGCGGGCTGGACACGATGTGGTCGCCCGCCGCCGCGAGATTCAGGATGGCGAAGGTCTCCGCCGCCTGCCCGGAGGCCAGCAGCAGCGCCGCCACACCGCCCTCCAGCGCGGCGATGCGCTGTTCCACCACGTCCTGGGTGGGATTCATGATGCGGGTGTAGATATTGCCCGGCTCGGCGAGCCCGAACAGCGCGGCGGCGTGATCGGTATCGCGGAAGGCATAGGACGTCGTCTGATAGATCGGCAGGGCGCGGGCCCCGGTGGCGGCGTCGGGCGCCTGCCCGGCATGGATCTGCTTGGTGTCGAAAGACCAGTCGGCCGGGTCGATGGGCGCGGTCGAGTCACTCATGTCCTGCTCCAAGAAAAAAGGTCGCCGAAAGGCGGAAGTCTGACGTTATCGAGAAACGAATAGGCTTCGACAACAACACATTTCGGGTGGCCTCCTACGTTGCGCTTGCACTCGTCCCTCGAGTGCCAGGTCCTCACCCGGAGCACCCCACCGCAGCTGGAGGGTTGCCGATCAGCGAGCCGGGGCTTGTCGCTGATGCTCTTGACCTGAGCGAGATTCTAACCGCCGGATTCGGAACTTCCCGCAGTGGGGCCGGACACACTCGGAACCGCGCACACCCGGATGTACTCCGCATAGGCGGTGTTCACGTGATTCACGCAGTGCGCGGCGATGGCTTCCAGATCATTCCCGTCGAGCAGTTGCCGCAGGCTGTCCTCCTTGCCGGCATGGCAGATGACCTGCCAGATCGACAGCAGCAGCTGCACCGAGAGCGCATCGGGCGCGGCGCCGAGCCGCTCCGCCAGCACCTGTGCGAGGGCGGCCTGTTCGAAGGAGACGGATTCGAAACTGCGGGCCCGCACGGTGGGGTTGTCCAGGATCAGCCGCTGCATCTGCTTGAACTGCTCGAAGGAGATCGGTTCGCCCTCGGTGAGGATGCGGTCGATCACCGCGAGGAAGCTGGCGCGTAGCGCTTCGAGTTCATTGCCGGTGCGCGGCTGGGCGGCCAGCGCCTCGGCCTGCGCGCCCTCGAAGTCCTCGATGAGGCCGACCACGATGGCCTCTTTCGAGTCGAAGTACCGGTTCACGGTGCGCGGTGAGACATCGGCCGCGTCGGCGATCTGCTCGACGGTGGTGGCGTCGAAGCCCTGCTTGTCGCACAACCGCAGGGCGACCTCGATGATCCGAGACCGCGTTTGCTGCTTCTTGCGCTCCCGGAGTCCGGTCCGGGTGGTCGACGTCGACAAACCGAGCATCGGTCCAGTCTAGCGATACCTCGCGCGATTGTGACTTCATCTGACAACTGTCGCAACGCGACAGATTTCTCTTGACGACATTTGTCGCCCGGTGACACGATGGGCTGCACTGCCCGGCAACCGAGGAGATGACCATGACCGGCGGGATCGCGGCGCTGGACGCCGACCGGAAACCAATCGAGACAACGACTTCCACCCGCTGGTGGGCGCTGGGCGTACTCGCCCTGGCGCAGCTGATGGTGGTGCTGGACGTCACCATCGTCACGATCGCGCTGCCCTTCGCACAGCAGGACCTGCACATCAGCGACGGCGACCGGCAATGGGTGATGACGGCGTACACGCTCATCTTCGGCGGCCTGCTGCTGCTCGGCGGGCGGCTGGCCGACTATCTGGGCCGGCGCCGGATCCTGCTCATCGGCCTGATCGGCTTCGCCGCGGCCTCGGCGCTGGCCGGGCTCGCGCAAACCGGCTGGCAGCTGTTCGCCGGACGCGGTCTGCAGGGCGCGTTCGCCGCGCTGCTGGCGCCGGCCGCGCTGTCGCTGGTGTCGGTGACCTTCCCCGAGGCCAAGGAGCGCGCCCGCGCCTTCGGCGTCTTCGCGGCGGTCTCGGCGGGCGGGGTGGCCATCGGGCTCATCGTGGGCGGCGCGCTCACCGAATACGCGGACTGGCGCTGGACCCTGCTGATCAATACGCCCTTCGCGCTGCTGGCGGTGCTGGGCGGGCTGGCCTTCGTGGTCAAGGACGTGCCCGAACCGCGCACCGGCGGTTACGACCTGCCCGGCGCAGTCACCGTCACGCTCGGATTGGTCTCGATCGTCTACGGATTCAGCCGGGCGGCCGACGACGGCTGGCTGGCGGGCACCACCCTCGCCCTGCTCGGCGCCGGGCTCGCACTGCTGGCCGCCTTCGTGGCCATCGAGCGCCGTTCCGCGAATCCGCTACTGCCGCTGCGCATTCCGGGTGAGATCAACCGGGGCGGGTCGTTCCTGGTGGCCTTGCTGGTCCCCATCGCCATGTTCGCCATGTTCCTCAACCTGAGCTTCTACCTGCAGATCACGCTGGGCTACTCGGCGCTGAAGGCGGGAGTGGCCTTCCTGCCCTTCCCGATCGGCATCGTCATCGCCGCCGGCCTCACCAGCGCCGTCCTGCCGCGGCGCGGGCCGCGCCCGGTGCTGATCGCCGGCGCGGTGCTCGGCGTCCTGGGCCTGCTGTACCTGTCACAGCTGGACTACGGCGACGGCTACGCCACCAGCGTCCTGCCCGCCATGATTCTCATCGCCCTCGGCATGGGCCCGATCTTCGTGGCCATGCAGACCACGGCCCTGCATCAGGTCGACGAGGCCGACTCGGGCGTGGCCAGCGCCCTGCTGAACGCCGCCCAGCAAGTAGGCGGCGCGATCGGCACGGCCCTGCTCACCACGATCGCGGTGCAGGTCGCCGAGCGGTACGCCGAGAACAATCCGACCGTCGACAATCTCGCCGCCCGGGCCGCCATCCACAGCTACGACATCTCGTTTCTGATCGGAGCGGGCTTCTTCGTGGCCACCATTCCGATCATCTGGTTGATGATTCGGGACAAGCCTGAGAATCTGCTGGAAGGTGCCGGACACGTACACATGGGCTGACGTTCCATACTCTCGAGCAGGGGCGATCCTTACTCGTGAGTAACTGAGGGCGGCTTCCCGCACAGTGGGGGCTGCCCGCGCGGTGAGGTTCATAGCAGCAGTACGCTTGTCTTGCTTGACGCCACAGCGTACGTGGACCTGGCACCACAGGCCCCGTGCCGCGCGCCATGCGTATACGTTGTCTGTTGAACAGCTGGGGTCCGCTACAAGCGGTGCTCACCGGCCGTGCAATGGGAGCACCACCTTCCTAGGAGGACACGAAGATCCATGTCCAAGATCAAGGTTGAAGGCACCGTCGTCGAGCTCGACGGCGACGAGATGACCCGGATTATCTGGCAGTTCATCAAGGACAAGCTGATCAATCCGTATCTCGATGTGAACCTCGAGTACTACGACCTCGGCATCGAGTCCCGCGACAAGACCGACGATCAGGTCACGATCGACGCGGCCAACGCCATCAAGAAGCACGGCGTGGGCGTCAAGTGCGCGACGATCACTCCCGATGAGGCCCGCGTCGAGGAGTTCGGCCTCAAGAAGATGTGGCGGTCGCCCAACGGCACCATCCGCAACATCCTCGGCGGCACGATCTTCCGCGCGCCGATCATCATCTCCAATGTCCCGCGTCTGGTGCCGGGCTGGACCAAGCCGATCATCATCGGCCGTCACGCCTTCGGCGACCAGTACCGCGCCACCGATTTCAAGGTGCACCAGGCGGGCACCGTCACCCTCACCTTCACCCCCGAGGACGGCTCCGAGCCGATCCAGCACGAGGTGGTGCGCATGCCGGAGGACGGCGGCGTGGTGATGGGCATGTACAACTTCCAGGAGTCCATCCGGGACTTCGCGCGGGCCTCGCTGAACTACGGCCTGCAGCAGAACTACCCGGTGTACATGTCGACGAAGAACACCATCCTCAAGGCCTATGACGGCATGTTCAAGGACACCTTCCAGGAGGTGTACGAGACCGAGTTCAAGGACGAGTTCGACGCGGCCGGTCTCACCTACGAGCACCGCCTCATCGACGATATGGTCGCCTCCGCGCTCAAGTGGGAGGGCGGCTACGTCTGGGCCTGTAAGAACTACGACGGCGACGTGCAGTCCGACACGGTGGCGCAGGGCTTCGGCTCGCTGGGTCTGATGACCTCCGTGCTGCTGACCCCGGACGGGCGCACCTGTGAGGCCGAGGCCGCGCACGGTACCGTGACCCGGCACTACCGCCAGCATCAGCAGGGCAAGCCCACCTCCACCAACCCGATCGCCTCGATCTTCGCGTGGACCCGTGGCCTGGCGCATCGCGGCAAGCTGGACAACACCCCCGAGGTCATCGGCTTCGCCCAGACCCTCGAGGATGTCGTCATCAAGACCGTCGAGGACGGCCAGATGACCAAGGACCTCGCGCTGCTGGTCGGCGGCGACCAGGGCTACCTGACCACCGAGGAATTCCTGGGTGTGCTGGACGCCAACCTGGCGCGGGAACTGCGGTAATACCCACTCTCGGGACTCTCAGGGGCAAGCCCCTGAAACCCCAGGAGGAGGGAAGGCCCTCTCGGGCCGATGGGGGTCAGCCCCCGAAACCCGGCGGCGGAGTGATCCGATGGCCGGGTGGGCGCGGACAGCGTCCGAGGATTTGCGCTGATTGCACGCGAACAGCGCCGCAGCGGCGAACGATGGCGGCCGGGACCGATCGTCCCGGCCGGGGCCATCTCGCCGCACACATTCCGGGCACCTGCCCTCACCGAACGGTGAGTGGGCGGGTGCCCGAACTGTTTTGCGGAAGTGCCCGGTGAGTGAGATCACCGGGGTTTGGGGTATCGGGGGAGTTCGCTCGGGTGTTGCGATTGGTCGTGGTGAAATCCGGGTCCGAAGCCGAGGTTGTGTCCACGCCCGCTGAGGGCGGGGCGAGTGCTGTCGCGGGGCGGAGCGGTTGGCATGTGCCGGCCATGCTGGCGCTGGCGCTCGGGGGGTTCGGGATCGGGACGACCGAATTCGTGACCATGGGGTTGCTGCCGGATATCGCGGCGGCCATGAAAGTTTCCGAACCTACTGCGGGGCATGCTGTTTCGGCGTATGCGCTGGGTGTGGTCGTGGGTGCGCCGGTGATCGCGGCGCTGTGCGCGCGGGTGCCGCGCAAGCGGCTGCTGATGGCCTTGATGGTGGCGTTCAGCCTGGGTAATGCGGCCACGGTGATCGCGCCCAGCTTCGCGACGCTGACGCTCGCGCGGTTCGTATCCGGCTTGCCGCACGGGGCCTATTTCGGTGTGGCGTCGCTCGCGGCGGCGTCGCTGGCGCCGGTGGGCCAGCGGGCCAAGGCGGTTGCCGCGGTTATGCTGGGCCTGAGCGCCGCCAATGTTGTCGGCGTTCCTTCGGCCACATGGCTGGGCCAGCATCTGGGCTGGCGCGACGCCTTCGTGGTGGTCACCGTTATCGGCATCGCGACCGTCGCGGCCATTGCCCGCTTCGTCCCGGAGTTGCACGGCATTCGCCTCACCGACCCCCGCACCGAGCTCGGCGCGCTGCGGCGCTCCCAGGTGCTGCTCACCCTGCTGGTGGGCGCGGTCGGGTTCGGCGGCATGTTCGCCGTCTACACCTACATCACCACGACCCTCACCGATGTGGCCGGTATGCGCCTGGGCCTGGTCCCGATCGTGCTCATGCTCTTCGGTCTGGGCATGGTGGCGGGCAATATCGTCGGCGGCGTGCTCGCCGACCGCGGCGTGGACCGCGCCATCTTCGCCGCCATGATCGCCATGATCGTGATTCTCGCCGGATTCATTGCCGCGGCCCACAATCCGTACACCGCGGCGGTCGGCGCCTTCCTGATCGGCGCGTCGGGCGCGGCGCTGGCTCCGGGCTTGCAGACCCGGCTCATGGATGTCGCGCACGATGCGCAGACCCTCGCCGCCGCGCTCAACCATGCCGCGTTGAACATCGCCAATGCGGCCGGCGCCTGGCTCGGCGGTGTGGTGATCGCCGCCGGTCTCGGCTACACCGCGCCCGCGGCCGTGGGTGCGGGCCTAGCGGTCGTCGGCACCGCGCTCTTCGCCGTGACCGTGCTGATCGCGCGCCGCCCGGCCGCCAAAGCCTGAGTCGAGCCCGCGTCCACGTCGCCTCAGCCGCATCTGCGTTCATGACTCACGGGTCAGGCCCGCGTTCATGACGCTCGAGTTGCGCCCCGCGTTCACGACGGTTCCGCGTGGGGAGCGCTTTCCGGGCCGACCAGGTGCCGGAGCAGGTCGCGCAGGGCGTGCTGCTGCTCGACATCCAGTGTGGTGAGCGGGGATTCGGTTTCCAGGCGGGCGAGGACGGCGGTCCGCGTGTCCTGTCCGGCCGCGGTGAGCTCGATCTGTTTGGCGCGCCGGTCGGTCGGGTGCGGCCGGCGTTCGATCAGGCCGTGCGCTTCGAGCCGGTCCAGGACGAAGGTCGCGTTCGAGGGCTCGCAGGACATGCGGGCGGCGAGTTCACGCGCGGTAATGGGTTCGGACAGTTCGCGCAGTGCGATCACCTGGGACGGGGTGAGCCCCAGGGCGTCGGCCACGCGCCGGACGTGGATGTCGAGGCGGTGGGTGAAGGTGTGCACGAGTTTGCACACGTCCCGCTCGATCTCGGTGTCCACGTGGTGTGTCGGCGTGGTGCCGGTGCGCCGTGCCATGAGCCGAGTCTAGCAGGGAAGCTTCGAACTATGATAGTTACAACTCGTACTATTCGAGTTGTAACTATTTGGAGTGATGATGCGACTCCCTGTCCTGTCCCTGATGCTGGTGGTATTCAGTCTCACCACAGGCGAATTCGTGGTCGCCGGGATCCTGCCGGAGGTCGCGGGCGCACTGTTGGTCCCGGTGTCGGCGGCCGGTCAGCTGGTGACCGCGTATGCGCTGGGCATGATCGTCGGCGGGCCGGTGGTCACCGTGGCGACGGCCCGGCTGCCGCGGCGGGCGGTGCTGCTCGGGCTGGTGGCGGTGGCGGTGCTCGCCAATCTGGGATCGGCGCTCGCGCCCGGCTATTCGGTGCTGCTGGCCACTCGATTCGCGGCCGGTCTGGTGGTCGCGACCTTCTTCGCGGTCGCGGTCACCACCGCGGTGGCCCTCGCGCCGGCCGGGAAGGCCGCGTCCACCATCGCGCAGATCGCCCTCGGCATGAATCTCGGGCTCATTCTCGGCACTCCGCTCGGCACCTGGATCGGGCAGCAGCTCGGCTGGCGCGCCACCTTCGCGGTCGTCGCCGCGTGCGCACTGGCGGCCTTGGGCGCGGTGCTGCTCTTCGTGACCGAACTGCCTTCGGCGACAGCGGGTTCCGCACTGCGCGAACTGCGCGTCCTCGGTGACCGCCGGGTGCTGCTCGCCATCGCTCTCACCGCACTCGGCAATGTGGGCGTGCTCATGGTGTTCACCTACATCACGCCGCTGCTCACCGAGGTGGCCGGATTCGCGGCCGCCGCGGCGCCCGTCCTGCTGCTGGTCTACGGCGCGGGCGCGGTCGTGGGGAATCAGCTCGGCGGGCGGGCGGCCGATCGCGCGCTGCTGCCCGCGCTGACCGGGCTGCTGACGTGCCTGTCCGCCGCGCTCGCGATCTTCGGCATTGTCGACGGAAACCACTGGCTCGCCGTGCTTCTGGTCTTCGTGCTCGGTGTGCTCGCCTTCGCGATCATTCCGGGCATGCAGGCCCGGGTCATCACCGCTGCCGCGGCCGCGCCCACGCTGGCCGTGGCGATCAATGCGTCCGGTTTCCAGCTCGCCGCCGCCCTCGCCGGTCGTTCGGGCGGCTGGATCATCGGCGCGGGACCCGGTCCGAGGGCATTGCCGCTGATCGGCGCGGCCGTCACCCTCGCCGCCGCGGGGCTGGCCGGGCTCATGCTGTACCGGGACAGCAGGTCGCCCAGGGTCGGCGCCGCAACCCGGCCGTGAACATACAGCCGTGTATGTAACTGTGTAGAATCCGCGGCATGACCAGGTCCGCCGTCTCGAAACCGCCGCGTCGCACGCAGGAGCAGCGCAGCAGTGAGACGCGGGCCCGATTGCTGGACGCGACCATCGAATGCCTGGTGGAGTACGGGTACGCGGGGACCACCACGCCGCGGGTGGCCGAGCGGGCGGGCGTGACGCGCGGGGCGCAGGTGCACCACTTCGGGGCCAAGGAGGATCTGGTGGTCGCGGCCATCAGTCATCTGGCGCAGCGGCGCACCGAGGCGGCCATGCAGGAGCTCTCCCGGATCAAGGTGGGGGCCGATCCGGTGACGACCGTGCTGGACT
Source organism: Nocardia sp. NPDC127526 (assembly GCF_042672265.1). Classification (NCBI taxonomy): domain Bacteria; kingdom Bacillati; phylum Actinomycetota; class Actinomycetes; order Mycobacteriales; family Nocardiaceae; genus Nocardia; species Nocardia sp. NPDC127526. The sequence continues at coordinate 113,069 of NZ_JBHXVO010000021.1, forward strand.
CGCTGTGGGAGCTGCATCAGGGGCCGTTGTTCATCGCGGCCATGGAGCTGTGGGTGGCGGGGCGCACGGATCCGGTGCTGGCGCTGGAGGCGCACAAGGTCGAGCCGTTCGTGAACAATGCGGTGCTGATGGCCTTGAGCCGGTACGTGCCGGACGAGGTGCATCGCAGGGACGCACGGGATTTCGTCTACACCGCGATGGACGCGCTGCGCGGGATCCTGGTGGCCAGCTTCATCGACTCCGATCGCGAACGCGCGCACCGGCGTTGGCAGCGCGCCTGCGCGCATCTGCGGGCGGCGGCGCGGGAGTCGCTGCCGGGGCTGCGGCTCGCGGACTGACCCGGAGACGGCGAAAGCCGTGCCGGCGAGGGGATCTCGCCCGGCACGGCTCTGCCGTCGGTGACTCAGTGCTGGCGCGGCAGCAGGTGGATGCCCGCCTTGTCGGTCGAGAGCGCGAGCGAGCTGATGTACTGGATCTCGCCCTCCGGACCCGGCACCGCCGAGGCGATCATGTCCGGCCGCTCGAACTCCATGCCGGTCACCACGCAGGGCAGCGTCTCGCCGGACGGGTTGCCGTGCTCGTCGAACAGCGGCAGCTCGATGCCGTCGTCGCCGCGGCGCAGGTAGTACTTGCCCTTGGTGGCCATGGCCGTCAGCGGCGTGGCGACGAAGGCGACCACCACCGCGACCAGCGGCGAATAGGGCTTCAGCAGCTCCCCGAACAGGCCGAAGAAGGTCATGATCGACAGCGCCGCCGAGAGTCCGAAGCCGACCAGGCCCACGGGGTTGTAGTCGTAGAGCATGCCGCGGCGGAACTCGGGCACCTTGGGCGAGATCTTCAGGACGTACTTGTTGATCGCGATATCCGTTGCGACGGTGACGATCCAGGCGATGCCGCAGTTGGCGTAGAAGCCCAGGATGTTGTTGAGGAAGCCGAACATATTGGCTTCCATCAGCACCAGCGCGATGATCAGGTTCACGGCCAGGAAGATCAGCCGGCCCAGGTAGGTCTTGGTGACCCGGGTGTAGGAGTTGGTCCAGGCCAGCGAGCCGGAGTAGGCATTGGTGACATTGATCTTGATCTGGCTGATGACGACCAGCACCACGGCCAGCGTCATGGCCAGCCAGCCGGGGACCATGTCCTTGTAGATCTCCAGGAACTGGTGCACCGGCTGATTCGCGATGCCCTGCGCCGCATCCAGATTCGCGATCAGGTAGACCGCCAGGAACAGGCCGACGACCTGCTTGATGGCGCCGAAGAGCACCCAGCCCGGGCCCGCCAGCAGCATCCAGCCCCACCAGCGGCGCGCGTTCTCCGGCGTCTTGGGCGGCATGAAGCGCAGATAGTCGATCTGCTCGGCGATCTGCGCGATGAGCGACAGGCACACGCCCGCCGCCAGCAGGGTGCCGGAAATGCTGACGCCCGAACCGTTCTCACCGCCGTAGGCCCAGAACGCGTCCACCGATTCCGGGTGCCGGATCACCAGGAACGCGAACGGCAGCACCATCAGCAGCAACCATAGCGGCGTCGTCCAGACCTGCAGTTTGGCCAGGGTGTTCATGCCGTAGATGACCAGCGGGAAGATGATGAGCGTCGAGGCCAGATAGCCCAGCCAGAGCGGAATTCCGAGCCCCAATTCCAGGCCCTGCGCCATGATCGAGCCTTCGAGCGCGAAGAAGATGAAGGTGAAGGACGCGAACACGATATTCGTGATGATCGAGCCCTTGTAGCCGAATCCGCTGCCGCGCGTGATCAGATCGAGATCGATGTTGTAGCGCGCCGCGTAATACGCCAGCGGAAAGCCGGTCAGCATCACCACAATCGCGAAGATACCAATGCCGAGCAGCGCGTTTCCGGTTCCGTGCGCAATGCCGATATTCGCGCCGATGGCGAAGTCGGCCAGGTAGGCGATACCGCCGAGTGCCGAGATGCCGACCACCGCCGGGCTCCACTTTCGGTAACTGCGGGGCGCGAACCGCAGCGTGTAGTCCTCCAGCGTCTCCTTGGCCGCCGCCAATCCGTCATTGGTACTCGCACGGGTATCGACATCGACCACGTGAATCTCCCTGTCACCCTCACAGCGTTACTGACAACCATTTGAAGTTCGTACAGGGATGTAGACGAGCAATTGCCTGTCGATTACGTGATTGTTAAGCCCGCCTCACCGGTGACGCAGCTCACAGGAATCGGCTACGCCGCGGCAAGCGCTGCGGGTTCCCGATACATACACGTTCATCTGTATGTATCCGTTTACCGGCCATGACATTGGTTTTTGACACCAACGAGGGCTTGTTCGGGTTCAGCTCTTGCTGGGTTACATACACAGCTGTATGTTTGTGGCCAGCTCGATCCGACGGATCGGCCACCCATCTGTGAGGAGTTCGATGACGAACAAGGTCTACGTCGTCGGCGTCGGCATGACGAAGTTCGAGAAGCCGGGGCGGCGCAAGAACGAGGACGGCAGCGACTGGGACTACCCGGATATGGCGCGCGAATCGGGCACCAAGGCCCTCGCCGACGCCGGGATCGACTACCGCGAAATCGAGCAGGCGTACGTCGGATACGTCTACGGCGAGTCCACTTCGGGGCAGCGCGCGGTCTACGAGCTGGGCATGACCGGCATTCCCGTGGTGAACGTCAACAACAACTGCTCCACCGGCTCGACCGCGCTCTACCTTGCGGCACAGGCGATTCGGGGCGGGCTCGCGGACTGCACCCTGGCGCTGGGCTTCGAGAAGATGCAGCCGGGCTCGCTCGGCACCATGTACGAGGACCGCGAGCAGCCGATGGCCAAGCACATCATGGCGCTCGCCGAGATCTCCGAAGTGCTGTTCCCCGTGGCCCCGTGGATGTTCGGCGCTGCCGGACGCGAGCACATGGAGAAGTACGGCAGCACCGCCGAGCACTTCGCCAAGATCGGCTACAAGAACCACAAGCATTCGGTGAACAACCCGTATGCGCAGTTCCAAGAGGAGTATTCGCTCGACGACATCCTCGGTTCGCGGATGATCTACAACCCGCTCACCAAGCTGCAGTGCTCGCCGACCTCCGACGGCTCGGGCGCGGTGATCCTCGCCAGCGAGGAGTTCGTGACGCGCCACGACCTGGCCGGCCAGGCGGTGGAAATCGTCGGCCAGGCCATGACCACCGACTTCGGATCCACGTTCGACGGCACCGCCAAGAACCTCATCGGCTATGACATGAACGTCCAGGCCGCCGAAAAGGTCTATGCGCAAGCCGGACTCGGCCCGGAGGACTTCCAGGTCATCGAACTGCACGACTGCTTCTCCGCCAATGAGCTGCTGCTCTACGAGGCCCTCGGACTCTGTCCGGAGGGTGAGGCCGGAAAGCTCATCGACGACGGCGCCACCACCTACGGCGGCAAGTGGGTCGTCAACCCCTCCGGCGGCCTCATCTCCAAGGGGCACCCGCTCGGCGCAACGGGATTGGCGCAGTGCAGCGAGCTCACCTGGCAGCTGCGCGGCACCGCCGACAAGCGTCAGGTCGGCAACGTCACCGCCGCCCTGCAGCACAACATCGGTCTCGGCGGCGCGGCCGTCGTCACCGCCTATCAGCGCGCGGATCGCTGAACCCACAAGCCTTGGAGCCGATTCCGGCTCCCGGAACACAGTCAACTTCGCAGTATCCGCGCTCCCGGCACAGCCGGGAGCGCGGGAGGAATCAGGAGCGCAAGTAATGGGTCATATCGAAGCCGGCAAAGACCTGACCGCCAGCCCCGACGCCCTGTGGGCCGTCGTCTCCGATCCGCAGACCTGGGACAAGTGGTTCTCCATCCACGAGCGCTGGATGGAGGAGCCGCCCGCCGTCCTGGCGGCGGGTTCCAAGCTGGTCGCCAAGATCATGATGCTCGGCATGGCCAACAAGATCGAATGGGTGGTGGAGAGCGTCGACACCCCGAATCGCCTGGTGCTCAGCGGCACCGGCATGGCGGGTGTGAAGGTGCAGTTCTCCTTCGACATCCAGCCCACCGACAGCGGCAGCCGGTTCGCGGTGTCCGGCGACTTCGAGGGCGCGCTCATCAAGGGCGCGCTGGGCAAGGCCGTGGAGAAGGACGGGCTCACCCAGCTCGACAAGACCCTCGCCGCACTCGACGCGCTGGCCACGGCGGCCTGAGATGGCCTCCACCACCGTCGCTTTCGACGATGCGGGCCTGAACGTCTGGTCCGACGAGGAGCGCTTCGAGGTCACCCGGGAGCGGATCGCCGAATACGCCGCCGCCACCAACGATCCCATCGCCGCGCATCTCGAAGGCACTGTGGCGCCGCCGATCTTCGCCATCGTCCCGGTCTTCGAGGCCATGATGATGCCGGTCATCGAGGTGGCCCCCATGGACATCTTCGGCCGGGTCGTGCACGGCGAGCAGGACTTCCACTTCCATCGCCCCATCCGTCCCGGCGACATACTGGTGTCGCGCGCCAAGGCCATCGGCTACGACAGCAAGGACACCGGGTCCACCATCACCATCCTCATCGAATGCCGTTCCGAGGACGGTGAACTGGTCAACGAGCAGTACCTGACCGCGTTCTTCCGCAATATCGACGCCGGCAAGCAGGTCGGCGACGGCGCGCCGCCGCACCGGTTCGACAGCACGACAGCGGGACAGCCGCTGGCGAAGGCGCACGCGCACGTGGACGCCGATCAGACGTACCGGTACTCCCCGGCCTCCGGCGATCCGGTGCCCATTCACCTGGACGATCAGGTGGCCAAGGATGCCGGACTGCCGGGCATCATCGCGCACGGCCTGTGCACCATGGCCATGTCCTCCTGGGGTGTACTCACCGAGACCGCGGGCTCGGATGTGCAGCGGCTGAAGCGATTCGCCGTCCGCTTCTCCAAGATGGTCTTTCCCGGCGACGACCTGGAGACCCGGATCTGGCAGCAGGACAGCAAGAACGGGCTCACCAGCTACGCCTTCGAAACCGGGCGCGGGAGCGACCTGGTGCTCACCGACGGCCTCGCCGTCATCGCGGACTGATCCGCGTTCTCCGACTTTCGCAAGGGAGCAAGACATATGGGTGCATTGGACGGACGGGTAGCCGTCATCACCGGCGCGGGCCGCGGCATCGGCCGCGAGCACGCGCTGCTGTTCGCCAAGGAGGGCGCCGCGGTCGTGGTGAACGATCTCGGCGGCAGCAACTCCGGTGAGGGCTCGGATGCCGGGCCCGCGCAGGAGGTGGTGAACGAGATCGTCGCCGCAGGGGGGCGGGCGATCGCGAACACCGACAATATCGCCGACTGGCAGGGCGCGAAGAACCTCATCGATCAGGCGGTCGCGGAGTTCGGGCGGCTGGACGTGGTGGTCAACAATGCGGGCATCCTGCGCGACGCCTTCCTGGCCGGCATGGACGAGGCGCAGTGGGACGCGGTCATCGCCGTGCATCTCAAGGGGCACGCGGCCGTGCTGCGGCATGCGGCCGGGTACTGGAAGGACCAGTCCAAGGCGGGCAATCAGCCCAATGCCGCGGTCATCAATACCGCGTCGGCGTCGGGCACCACGGTGCCCAATGCCGGACAGGCCAATTACGGCGCCGCCAAGGCCGGCATTGCCGCGCTCACCCTGGTCGCGGCCGACGAGCTGGCCCGCTACGGCGTGCGCGTGAACGCCATCGCGCCCATTGCGCGCACGCGTCTCACCCTGGCGACGCCCGGTATGGGCGCGATGATGGCGGCGGAGGCCGAGGCCGTGGCGGAAGGCGGCTTCGACGCCTTCAGCCCCGCCAATATCTCCCCGCTGGTCGCCTATCTCGCCACCGAGAAGTGCCCGATCACCGGCAAGGTGTTCGCGGTGCAGGGCGGCGCCATCTCCGAACTCGCGGGCTGGCACGACGTGAAGACCATCGAGACCGAAGGCCCGTGGCTGATCGACGATATCGGCGACCGGCTGCCCTGACCCCCTGGAGAACAACGATGTTCGAATGGTCCGAGACCGACGAGATCATCCGCGGCGCGGTGCGCGATTTCATCGCCAAGGAGATCCGGCCGCATCTGGAAGCCCTCGACAGCGGCGACATGCTGCCCTACCCCATCATTCGGAAGCTGTTCCAGGACTTCGGGATAGAGGCCATGGGCGGGGAGGCTGTCGCCAAGCTGCTGGCCGGGCAGCGTCAGCGGGAGGAGGCCCTCGCCGCCGGGGAACCCTTGCCGGAGAAGAAGAACGGATCCGGGGAGGGTGGCCCGTTCGCCGGTCAGGAATCGCTCATGGCGGTGCTCATCAGCGAACTGTCCGGGGTGTGCATGGGCCTGGTGACCGCCATGGGCGTCAGCATCGGTCTCGGGGCCACCACCATCCTCTCGCGCGGCACCCTCGCGCAGAAGGAGCGCTGGCTCCCGGACCTGGTGACCATGAAGAAGGTCGCGGCCTGGGCCATCACCGAACCCGATTCCGGCTCCGACGCTTTCGGCGGCATGAAGACCTATGTGCGCCGCGACGGCGAGGACTACATCCTCAACGGGCAGAAGACCTTCATCACCAATGGCCCCTACGCCGACACCGTCATCGTCTACGCCAAGCTCGACGAGGGCGACGGCGCGGACAAGCGCGATCGCAAGGTGCTCACCTTCGTGCTCGACAAGGGCATGGAGGGGTTCACCCAGGGCAAGCCGTTCAAGAAGATGGGCCTGCACGCCTCACCCACCGGTGAACTGTTCTTCGACAATGTGCGGCTGTCGCGGGACCGGCTGCTCGGCGAGACCGAGGAGCACCGGGGCGGCGACGGACGCGAAAGCGCCCGTTCGAGTTTCACCGCCGAACGCATCGGGGTGGCGTTCATGGCGCTGGGCATCATCAACGAATGTCACCGGCTGTGCCTGGATTACGCCAAGAACCGCAAACTCTGGGGCCAGGAGATCGGGCGCTTCCAGCTGGTGCAGTTGAAGCTGGCCAAGATGGAAATCGCCCGGATCAATGTGCAGAACATGGTCTTCAACATTCTCGAACGCGGCCGCGCCGGGAAGTCGCCGACGCTCGCGGAGGCCTCGGCCATGAAGCTGTACTGCTCCGAGACCGCGACCGAGGTGGCCATGGAGGCCGTGCAGCTGTTCGGCGGCAACGGCTACATGTCCGAGTACCACGTCGAACAGCTGGCCCGCGACGCCAAGTCGCTGATGATCTACGCCGGCAGCAATGAGATCCAGGTGACCCACGTGGCGAAGGGACTGCTCGCCCAGTAGTGGCCGAGCAGGGTCCGGATGGGTGTGCCCGCCCATCCGGACCGTCCGCCCGTGCTCGAACAGGAGTGACAATGACGTCACCGCGGCCCGCCGTGACCGGCGGGGTCAGCGAGCGATTCCAGACCTACGGCAGCCTGCGCACCCGCGTACTGTCGGTGCCCGGCAAGGGGATTCCGATTCTGCTGCTGCACGGCTTCGCCGATTCCGCCGATACCTGGCGGGGCGTGCTGGGCGCGCTGGCCGCCGCGAACCGGCCCGCGCTGGCGGTGGACATGGCCGGATTCGGTGCGGCCGAACCGTTCACGCCCGGTCCGCTGCTGCCGCAGCTCGACGCCTTCGCGGATGCGGTGCTCGCAGCCACCGGACCGGCTGTGCTGGTGGGCAATTCGCTGGGCGTCGCGGTGTCGCTGCGTGCCGCACAACGCAATCCGGCGCTGGTGCGGGGGATCGTCTGCCTGGACGAGCCGATTCTGTCGAACGATTGGCTGGCCAGACTGTCCCGCTCGCGCGTGGCCCCGTTCGCCGGGGCGCTGCTGTACCGCGTTTGGCTGCCCACACCGCTGGTGCGGCTCGGCATCTCCATTGCCACCCGCTTCCTGTGGGGCGACCCGCGCAAGGCCGATCGCGTCCTGGTCGCGGGCTGGGTGGAGAAGTACGGCCGCCGCGCCGCCGTCGCCTGGCTGGCCGACTATGCGGTTCGCTTCGCCCGCGAAACCGTGGACGGCTATTCGGCCGATCCGATCACCTGCCCGGTGCGCATCGTGCACGGCGCGAAGGACAGGATCATCCCGGTGCAGGCCGGCCGCGACCTGCAACGCCGCCTCCCGGGCAGCGAACTGGTGGTCCTGCCCCACGCCGGTCACTGCCCGCAGCGCGACGATCCTGTCGAAATCGCCTCGCTTCTCACGGATTTCATCGACAACCGCCTGTCCGCTCAACGCGATGTGAGTTGACGACTGCGAGAAATCCGGTCGATACGAGGAGCCGGGCTGCGAGTATGGCTCTATGACGAAGCTGAGCGGACAACAGATCGCGGATGCGGGGCTGGACGGCTGGGCCTATCTGGTCGACGGGTTGCACACTCGTATTCGGACCAAGAACTTCGCGGCCGGATTGTCGATCGTCAATGCCATTGGCGCGGCGGCCGAGGAAGCGGATCACCATCCCGATGTCGATCTGCGCTATGGACACATCGATGTGCGGCTGACCAGCCATGACGAGCGCGGGGTCACCGAACGCGATACTCGATTGGCGCGCATCATCTCCGGAATCGCGGCCGAGGCCGGGGCAACGACCGAATCGGCGCAGGTCTCCCGGCTGGAGCTCGGACTCGATACGCCCTCCCAGGACTCCGTGCTGCCCTTCTGGGCGGCGGTCCTCGGCATGGGCGTGCCATCCGGGGCGGACCTCGCCGACGAGATTCGCGATCCGGCCGAGGCGCTGCCGACCATTTGGTTCCAGCCCTCCGGCGTCGAGGAGCCGCGCCAGCGCTGGCATCCGGACCTCTGGATCGAACCCGATCAGGTCCGTGCGCGCATGGACGCCGCGCTCGCGGCCGGGGGTCACCTGGTCAGCGACGAGGCCGCACCCCGCTTCTGGGTGCTGGCCGATCCGGAGGGCAACCGCGTGTGCCTGTGCACCTGGCAGGAACGCGATCCCCGGGACGCCTCGTAGGCAAGGGATTCGGCGCGCGGGGATCGCGGTTCAGTCCGCGGTTCCCAGCGCGGCGAAGACCTGCTCCTCGACCTCGTCGACCGTTCCCGCGCCGTCCACACGCCGCAGTTTGCCCTGCCGTTCGTAGAACGGCAGCAGGCCGGCCGTCATATCCCGATACGCGGCAATGCGTTTGCGCACCACGTCCTCGTGATCGTCGGTGCGATGCTCCAGCTCCGCGTCCGCGGGCGGCGGGTTGTATTTCAGGTGGTAGATCTGCCCGGTGCGCCTGTCCGTGCGGCGCAGCACCGCGCGTTCGATGAGCAAATCCTCCGGCACCTCCAGGGCGAGCACGACATCCAGTGCCGTGCCGCGCTTTTCGAGAATGGCGTCGAGGCCGCGCGCCTGCGGCTCGGTGCGGGGAAATCCGTCGAGCAGGAACCCCTGCCGGCTGTCGGGGGCATCCAGCCGCGTCCGCACCAGGTCGAGCGCGACCGCATCGGGTAGCAGCCCGCCCTCGGCCATCACGTCGACGTGCTCCTGCGCCAGCTCGCCCGCGGCCTTCGCGGCGCGCAGCATCTCGCCGGTCGAGATCTGCGGGATTCCCAGCCTCTCGCAGATGAATGTGGCCTGCGTGCCCTTGCCCGCACCGGGCGGGCCCACCAAGACGAGTCGCATGATCACCCGTCAAGGCTATCTCCACCGAAGCTGTGGCCAACGACTTTGGGGGCGTGCCCGAGATGGGCGTCCTGGCTACCGTGCAGGATGATCCGATTCATGAACAGGAGTTGCCGGATGAGCCGTTCGACGCTGAAAGTCCTTGCCGCCGTAGCGATCAGCCTTGCTGCCGGAGCGGGAACGGCGAGTGCCGCCCCGGGCGGGATGCCGCTCGAGCCCACGCCGGGCGCTCAGGCTCCCGTCGGCGCGCAACCGGCGCCGATCGTCGGCGTATCGCCCGGCTCGAGCAGCGCCGAATCCCTCGTCTGCCTGCTGCACTCGATTTCCGGCGGCGCCCGCTTCTGCCTCTAGCGCCGCCGCGGCACCGTCCGGGGCGGTCAGGGTTTGCGGGCGAGGGCGCAGGCGATGAGCTGCTCCCAGACGGTGAGGTGGTGTTCGGTGGCGCCGATGCGGCGGATGGTGTCGTCCGTGGGGTCGGGGCGCCAGAGCGGGCAGGGGACCAGGCCGGGGGGCTGGAGTTCGAGGTTGTCGAACAGGTCCAGAATCTCCTCGTCGGTGCGCCAGCGGCCGCGGCCGAAGGTGGATTGCAGTTTGGATTCGGCGGCGCGGGTCTGCTCATTGGCGCCGGAACGGAAGTGCGAGATGTAGACCGGGCTGCCGGGCGGGATCTGCTCGGACCAGTAGCGGACCAGTTCCCCGGGTTTCTCGTCGTCATTGAGATGGTGGAGCACGGCGCTGAAGATGACGGCCACCGGTTCGGTGAAGTCGATGAGGCGCTCGGTTTCGGGATTGGACCTGATGGCCTCGCCGTCGCGCAGCTCGGATTGGATGACGGTGGTGTTCCGGTCGGTCTGCAGGAGGGCGCGGCTGTGCGCCAGCACGATCGGATCGCTGTCGACGTAGACCACATGGGCGTCGGGGCGATGGCGCTGGGCGACCTGGTGCACGTTCTGCGCGGTCGGCAGGCCGCTGCCGATATCGATGAACTGCCGCACGCCGGTCTCGGCGATCTCGCGGACGGCGCGAACGAGGGCATTGCGGTTGGCGAAGGCGATATCGACCGAACCGGGTAGATCATTGATGAAGTAGTCGCCGACCTCGCGGTCGGCCGCGTAGTTGTCCTTGCCGCCCAGCAGATAGTCGTAGACGCGCGCGATGCTCGGTTTCGACTGGTCCACGGGTTCGTGGTCGGTCATATCGATCACCCCTGTCCGAGGATTTCGCCTCGCCAGTAATCGTAAGTAACCGAACGTCTTCCGGCGGGACCTTCGATAAGGGCCGGCCACCGCCCTGCGGTGTGCCGAGTGGTTGCCATCGTACGTCTCTGCAAGGATCACGGCATGACTTCCCTGGTGGATCTCCTCCCTTCGGAAGCAATCGATCTGCACGGCAGTGCAACGGACTGGCGGGCGGGCATTGCCGCCGCCGGTGAGTTGCTGGTCGCCACCGGCGTGGCAACCGGTGAGTACACCGCCGAGATGATTCGCAATGTTGAGGAGAACGGTCCGTACATCGTCATCACCCCGGGTTTCGCCTTCGCGCACGCCCGGCCGTCGCCCGCGGTGAACCGCACCGGCATGTCGTGGGTACGGCTGAGCGAACCGGTCGCATTCGGCAGCCCGAACGATCCGGTCGATCTGATCGTGGCGCTGGCGGCCACCGATGCCGAGGTGCACACCGACGCCATGGCGGCGCTGGCCAAGGTGCTGCTGGAGCCCGGCGCGGATCAGGTGCTGCGGGCGGTGGGCACACCCGGTCAGTTGCGGGCATTGCTGGCCGGACCGCCGCCCGAACCGGCCGCGGCGGCCCCGGGTGCGGCAGCGGCCTCGGGCGCTCCGGCGGCAAAGGGTGAAACACACACGGCCGCAACGCATTCCACGGCACGGACGAAATCCGGGCCGCTGAAGATCCTCACCGTCTGCGGCAATGGTGTCGGTACCAGCTTGTTCCTGAAGAGCACATTGGAGCAGGTACTCGACCGTTGGCACTGGACTCCCTACATCACCGTCGAGGCCACCGACACCATCTCCGCCAAAGGCAAGGCGGGTGAGGCGGTCGCCGTGCTCACCTCGGGCGAGATCGCGAAAACCCTGGGCGACGTGGGGATTCCGGTGCGCGTCATCGAGAACTTCACCAGCGCATCGGAAGTCGACCAAGCCCTGCGCGAGCTATTCGATGTCTAGGAAGGCGGCAGCATGAATGTCGTACTGGCCATTGCCCAGTTCATCGTCAATGAAATCCTCAGCCAGCCCGCCTATCTGATCGGCATCATCACCGCCGTCGGTCTCATCGCCCTGCGCAAACCCGCCGGGCAGGTGATCGGCAGCGCCATCAAGGCGACGCTGGGCTTCCTGCTCATCGGCGCCGGCGCGGGCCTGGTGGTGGCCTCGCTGGAGCCGCTCGGCATCATGATCCAGGGCGCGCTCGGCGCGCACGGCGTGGTGCCCACCAATGAGGCCATCGTGGCCATCGCGCAGAAGGAGTACGGCGCGCAGGTGACCTGGCTGATGATTCTGGGCTTCGCCATCAGCCTGGTGCTGGCCCGGTTCACGCCGCTGCGGTACGTCTTCCTGACCGGGCACCACATGCTGTTCATGGCCACGCTGCTGACCATGGTGCTGGCGGTGGCGGGCTTCTCCACGCCGGTCGTGGTGATCAGCGGCGGCATTCTGCTGGGCATCGTCATGGTGTCGCTGCCGGCGCTGGCGCAATCCTGGACGCGGCGCGTCACCGGCGGCGACGAGGTCGCGATCGGGCATTTCGGCACCGCGGGCTATATCGCGGCGGGCGCGACCGGGCAGCTGGTGGGCAAGCGCAGCCGCAGCACCGAGGAGATGAATCTGCCGGAGGGCCTGCGCTTCCTGCGCGACTCCATGGTGGCGACCGCGCTGTCCATGGTCATCCTGTACCTGGTGCTCGGCACCGCGTACCTGGTGCGCGAAGGCGAGGACACCGCCTTCGGCGCCTTCGAGGACGGTGCGACCAATATCGGCAACTACCTGATGAAGTCGGTGCAGCAGGGCCTCTACTTCGGAATCGCCGTGGCCGTCATCCTCTTCGGCGTGCGCACCATCCTGGCCGAGCTGGTGCCCGCCTTCCAGGGGATTGCCGAGAAGGTCGTGCCCGGCGCGGTGCCCGCCCTGGACGCGCCGATCGTGTTCCCCTACGCGCAGAACGCGGTGCTCCTCGGATTCCTGTCCAGCTTCACCGGCGGCCTGATCAGCCTGGGATTGCTGAGCTGGATCTTCAACCCGCTCTTCGGGCTTGCGCTGGTATTGCCCGGCCTGGTGCCGCACTTCTTCACCGGCGGCGCGGCCGGCGTCTACGGCAATGCCACCGGCGGCCGGCGCGGTGCGGTGGCGGGCGCGTTCGTCAACGGCGTGCTGATCACGTTCCTGCCGGCCATTCTGCTGAAGGTGCTGGGCCCCTTCGGCGAGGAGAACACCACCTTCGGCGACGCCGACTTCGGCTGGTTCGGCACGGCCATCGGCGGCGCGGCCGAACTCGGCGGCGCGGGCGCGATCGCCGTCTGCCTGGGCATCGGCGTGGTGATCCTGCTCGCCGCGATCCTGGTGCAGGTCAAGGTCGTAGCGGCGGGCTGGGATCCGGGCGCGGCCCGCGACGCCGCCCTCGGCCTCACTCGCGCCGAGGAGAGCGCCGCGCCGATCACCCAGGCGGGCCTGCGCACCTACGCGAAGATCCCGGTCCCGCAAGGCGCTCCGCCCCCGCCGCCACCGGAGTGATGGCGCCTCAGACGGCGCGTAGCCGGGTGCGGCTGGCGTAGACGTGTTCGGCGATCAGGGTGGCGATGCGGTCGGGCGCCTCCAGCATCGGCACGTGCCCGACATCGTGGATCATGATGCGGTCGGCCGAATCGGGCAGTTCTTGCAGGAAGCGCTTGGCGTACACGCGGTTCGGGATGATGCGGTCGTGTTCGCACATGAGCAGGCGCACCGGCACCCGCAGGGTCGACAGATCGTCCAGGGCGGGGGCGCGCAGCCCGCCCGCCAGCATGGGCAGCATGGCTTTGCAGTGCAGGGCCGAGGTGATGGCGGCCTCGATGCCGCGGCGGGGTGCGGCGGCGGTGTTCTTGCTGAGGATGAGCGCGGCCGCCAGCCGGACCGGGGCGCTGTAGGAGATGGCGCGCGGCAGCCGCCGGCCGATCTCCACGAACGGCACCAGCGACAGGAATTTCAGCCCGACCCGGAATTGCAGGGTGGACGGGTTCTTCCAGCCGCCCGCCGGGGCGATGGCGGTGAGGGTGCGGGCCCGCCCGCGGCGCGCCAGCTCGAATCCGACCCAGGCGCCCAGCGAATTCCCGGCGATATGGCAGGTGCGCCAGCCCATTTCATCGAGCTGATCCTCGATCTTGTCGGCCAGCAGGCTGACGTCCAGATACCAGCCTTCGAAATCGGGCCCGCCCCAATGCCCGGTGAAGGCTGGCGCGAACACTTCACAGTGCCCGGCCATGCGTTGCGCGACCTGCTCCCAGCAGTGCGGCGACATCATGAACCCGTGTAACAGCAGCAGCGGATCACCGGAGCCGGTGTGCAGCGCGCTGATGGGCGCGAGGCCGACGGTGGGCTTGGTGGTGCCGGACGTCATCGTCGTCACCCCTTCCTGGACCTCGATGTCCGCGGGGAAGTGTGGATAAGCCGAATTCTACGGCCGCGGTATGACATGCATCACGTCCGGCGAGCAGGTGTGGCCAAGCCGTGTCTGGGCGCGGCCTCTCACCGGATCCCCGGGTGAATGAGGCATGATTTGGGCCATGATCTCCCAGCCAGCGCGCTCCAGCACCTACTCCGGGACCATCTCCACGGTCAATGTGAACGGCGTGCGGGCGGCCTCCGGCAAGGACAACGGCCTCTTGGCCTGGCTGGCGAGCACCGAAGCCGACATCATCTGCCTCCAGGAAACCCGCGCGACCGATGAGCAAACCCGAAAGTCCCTGGCCCCGGCCCTGGACGCGGGCTGGTTCCTCAGCCACGCCGAACCGGGCGTGAAGGGCCGCGCCGGCGTCGCCATCCTGTCCCGGCGCGAACCCGACGCCGTGCGCGTCGGCATCGGCGTGGACCGCGACGGAACCTGGTGCCCCGTCGAGGAATTCGCCGCCACCGGCCGCTATGTCGAAGCGGATTTCGACGACCTCACCATTGCCAGCGTCTACGTGCACACCGGCGAGGCCGACACCCCCATGCAGGACGAGAAGTACCGTTTCCTCGACGCCGTCGGCGCCCGCATGACCGCCATGACCCGCGATTTCGTCATCATGGGCGACTGGAACGTGGCGCACACCGAACTGGACATCAAGAACTGGAAGGGCAACATCAAGAACGCCGGCTTCCTGCCGCAGGAACGCGCCTGGGTCTCTTCGATGCTGGCCGCCGGTTATGCGGACGTGGTGCGCGACCTGCATCCGGGCGTGCCGGGCCCGTACAGCTGGCACTCCTACCGCGGCCGCGCCTTCGACAACGACGCCGGCTGGCGCATCGACTATCAGCTGGCCCGCGGCGAGATCGCCGGTCGCGCCAAGCAGGCCGTGGTGGAGAAGGCCGCCACCTATGCCGAGCGCTGGTCCGACCACGCGCCCGTCACGGTGCAGTACAAGTGACGATCTCGCCGCGCGTGCGCGCCTGGCTCATGATCGGGGTGCTGGCGGCGCTGCTGGTGGTCGGCTTTCTGGCCACGCGGGGCGGCGATCAGCCCGGTGACACCAAAAACCCACGGGCCGCGGTGACTTCGACGGCGCCGGGCAAGACCACCGCGCCCGGCGGCAAGACGACAGCGCCGGCCGGGCAGCCCACCGCCGTGCCGTCCCGCGCCCCGGGCGTTCCGGATCGGGCCTATCAGACTCTCGTCGAGATCGACGCCGGGCGCTGGCCCGAATCCGCCAATGCGCCCGGCACGCAGGGCGGTGAGACGTACTTCAACCGCAATCGCGCACTGCCCGCCACGGATGCGGCGGGCAAGCGCATCACCTATCAGGAATGGGACGTCAATCCCAAGCGCCGCGGCCAGGATCGGGGTGCGGAGCGCATAGTCACCGGCAGTGACGGCTCCGCGTACTACACCTCCGATCACTACGACACCTTCACGAGGATGCGCTGATGACCGAGCCCCTGCCGCTCTCGCAGTTCCTCTCCGCGCCCCGGTCTGCCACCGGCACCGGCCGTGCCGCGGCTCGTCCCGCGGCCGTCCCGGTGCTCGGCGTCCTGCCGGTCGGCGCGGCCGAATTCTCCGGGGTGCGCGGTCAACTGCCCGACGGGTACCTCTCGCGCGAGCTCCGCGGTCGCAAGATGCGCAGCGACGCGGAGCTTTTCGACGAGTTCGCCGCCGCCCTTCAGTTCCCCTACTACTTCGGCGCGAACAAGGACGCCTTCGACGAATGCCTGCGCGATCTCGACGAATTCGTCGGTCCCGCGCCGGGATACGTGATCGTGGTGCGCAATGCCGCACTGCTGCTGGATGATCAGCCCGATGAGCGCGCGTGGTTCGCCGAGGCCATGGATGATGCCGCAGCCTATTGGGCCGGGCGGGGCGTGGCCTTCCGGGTCGTGTTCCAGGACGCCGCGCCGCCCGGAATCACCGCGATTCCACTGACTTTCGACGGGGATATCCGGGCCTAGGACTGCCGGTAGTGCTGGGCCAGGTCCTCGCCGAGCAGTACGAAAACATCCGTGGTGTGCTCGATGAGCTCGTCCCGGCTCATCGGCAGTTCGCCCTGTAACCAGGCGGTGAGCGTCTGCACCAGGCCGCCGACCAGGTAGGTGGCGCGGAAGGTGATGGCCGGATCCGGGGTGTCCTCGGTCAGGCCGTAGAAGTCGATGCCCTCGGCGGCAACGAGATTCGCGAAGGCCTGGATGGTGTGCACGGTGCGGGTGTGCAGTTCGGGGCTCGCGGAGCTGACCAGCAGGGCCACCCGCGCCTTGCGCGGATCGTCGGTGAGGACGCCGATGCCCGCGGTGATGGCGGCGTGCGCCTTGCCGCGCGTGGTGCCGGGCGCGGTGTGCAGGGCGGCCAGCAGGGCGGCGGCGAGCTCCTCGGCGAGGGAGTCGAACAGCGCGGAGATGACGGCGTCGCGGCCGTCGAAGTTCTCGTAGTAGTAGCGCTCGTTCAGTCCGGCTCCGGCGCACAGGGCCGAGACCGTGAGCTTGTCGATGCCCTGGCTGCCGAGTATGTCGAGCGCGGCATCGAGGAGGGCGGCGCGGCGCTGGGCGCGGCGTTCCTCCGCGGAGACGCCGCCATAGGTCCGTTGGCCGGTCACGACTCGATTCTGGCACGGTAGCGATTCTGGTAGAGCCTCTTGCCAGATGTGGCGAAGTGCGGGACCCTGATGTCGGATGCGGTGCTCCGCGTCACACCCTGCGTGAGGAGGCAACGATGCCTGCACAGTCGGCCGCGCCCGGATACTTCTCCGACGATTCGATGATCCGGCGCGTCATGCGCAAACGGGCGGTGGGACTCACCTACGGCCAGCGCGCGCTGGTGATCGGAGCCGTGCATCCGCTGCTCTATGTCGGCACCGCCGAGAACACCAACCACCGGACCACCCCCTACACCCGGCTCGCGCTCACCGGCCGGCTGTTCGAGGCGGTCTCGCTGGGCACCAAGGCCGAAGCCGATCGCGCCATCGCCTTCACCCGCAAGCGGCACGCCCCGGTCGAGGGCGCGCTGCCCGAGCACGCGGGCGAGCACCATCCGGCGGGCACCCGCTACTCCGCCCGCGATCCGAAGCTCATGTTCATGACCATGGCCTTCACCTTCGACTCCGCCGAGGTCATGCACGACCTGCTGGTCCGCAAGCTCACCCGGGGCGAGCGCGAGGGCCTCTACCAGGACTACGTGCGCTGGGCCGAGCTGTTCGGCATGCCCCGCGAGGCCGCGCCGAGCACCTACGCGGCATTCCGCCGCGACTACGACGCCTACCTCGCCTCCGACGAGCTCTTCCTCACCGAGGAAGCCAAACTGGTCGGCTCCTACCTCATGGGCCAGCGCGTCGCCAACCCCCTGCCCACACCGTTCCAGCAGGCCTTCGGCGGCTTCGCCCTGCTCGTCCAGGGCAGCCTCCCGCCCCGCATCCGCACCATGTACGACCTGCGCTGGGGCATTCGCGAGGAGGTCGCCTACCGCGGCCTGGCCCAGGCCATCCGCACCGCGCACATCGCCCCGCCGCTGGTCCCGTCCCCGCTGCGCCGCACCCTCGCCGGCCCCAGCCACCCCATGTACCGCCTGCTGACCCGCCGCGAGCAGCAATTGGTCAGCTCAGGACGCCCAAGTATGCCCGGAGTCGATCCCCTTCCTCGTGCGGCCCGGGTGAGCTGACGGTGGAGATGCGCGGCCCGGCTCGGTCTGGACTGACGTAGCGGGGGAGCGAAGCGGAGGAGCGGAGGAGGGAAGACCGAGCTTGCAGGGCCGCGCATCCGCCGGAGCGAAGCGCAGGCAAATTGGGCACCGTGCGCAATTCGGCTTGAGGGTCATGGGAAGATCGGAGCATGTCCAGTCCTGCACCCACCGCTGAGCGCAAGCAGCGGGTCCTGTCCGGGATCCAGCCGACCGGCTCGTCCTTCCACCTCGGCAACTACCTTGGCGCGGTGCAGTATTGGGTCGGGATGCAGGACGACTACGACGCCTTCTACTTCATCCCGAACATGCACGCCATCACGGTGCCGCAGGATCCGAAGCAGCTGCTCTACAGCACCAAGCTCGCGGCCGCGCAGCTGCTCGCCATCGGCGTCGACCCCAAGCGGTCGACCTTGTTCGTGCAGTCCCAGGTGCCCGAGCACGCCGAGCTGACCTGGGTGCTGCAGTGCATCACCGGTTTCGGCGAGGCCAGCCGGATGACCCAGTTCAAGGACAAGTCGGTCAAGCAGGGTTCGGACAACGCGACCGTCGGCCTGTTCACCTACCCGGTGCTCATGGCCGCCGACATCCTGCTCTACCGCGCACAGCTGGTGCCGGTCGGCGAGGATCAGCGCCAGCACCTGGAGCTGACCCGAAACCTGGCGCAGCGCTTCAACACTCGCTTCAAGAAGACCTTCGTGGTGCCCGAGGCGCATATTGTGAGCGGCACCGCCAAGATCTACGACCTGCAGGATCCGACCTCGAAGATGAGCAAGTCGGCCTCCAGCGACGCCGGTCTGCTCAATCTGCTCGACGATCCCAAGGCGTCGGCCAAGAAGATCCGCTCCGCGGTCACCGATACCGAACGCGAGATCCGCTACGACCCGGAGACCAAGCCGGGCGTGAGCAATCTGCTGGTCATCCTGAGCTCGCTCACCGAGACCCCGATCGTCACCCTGGAAGAGAACTATCAGGGCAAGGGCTACGGCGATCTCAAGTCAGACACCGCCGACGCGCTGGTCGAATTTGTCACCCCGCTGCAGGCGAAGGTGACAGAGTATATGTCCGACCAGGGCGAACTCGACCGCATCCTCGCAGCCGGCGCGGAGCGGGCGCGTGAGGTCGCCGGTAGGACTCTCGCGCAGGTGTACGAGCGGGTCGGTTTCCTGACCCGCTGATTCGGTCCGCCGTGCGCCGGGCATATCGATGCTGACAGGCAGTGCGGAGGTGGGCGGTGTTCGGCAAGGTCGTCGATTCGGTCCGGGCGTGGATCGAACGTGAGGTGCAGAAGCGGCATTGGCTCGACCATGTCGTGCGCGCGGCGGGCCGGTATCAGCGGCAGCGTGGTGACTACTACGCCGCGGGCATCACGTATTTCACGGTGCTGTCGCTGTTCCCGCTGCTGATGATCGGATTCGCGGTGGCGGGCTTCGTGCTGTCCCGCAATCCCGATCTGCTCACCGAGATGCAGGCCAAGATCGTGGAGAACATTCCGGGCTCGGCGGGGGAGCAGATCAACGATCTGATCAATCAGGCGGTGCGCTCACGCACCAGCGTCGGCGTGATCGGCCTGGCGGCCGGGGCCTATGCCGGACTGGGCTGGATCGCCAATCTGCGGGCCGCGCTCACCGAGCAGTGGGATCAGAAGGCGCCGGAACGCAATTGGGCGCTGAACAAGCTCTCCGATCTGGGGGCGTTGTTCGGGCTGTTCCTGGCCATCGCGGTGTCGATCGGGCTGTCGGTGGTGGCGTCCAGCGGCTTGATCGATCACGTCATGGACTGGCTCGGCATCGGGGAATCGACGCCGATCACGGTGCTGCTGGTGGTGGTGTCGCTGCTGCTGGCCATTCTGGCGAACTGGGCGGTGCTGACCTACATCATCGCCCGCATGCCGCGGCATCCGGTGACGCTGCGCAGTGCGGCCAAGGCGGCGCTGTTCGCGGCCGTGGCCTTCGAGGTGTTCAAGCAGCTGGCCTCGGTGGTGCTGAAGGCGGTGGTCACCAGTCCCGCCGGGGTGGCGTTCGGGCCGATCATCGGCCTGATGGTGTTCAGCTACATCACCGCGCGCATCATCCTGTTCGCCACGGCCTGGGCGGCCACGGCGACGGAAAACGAAGTGGCGGCGGATATTCCGGTCCCCGCCCCGGCCATTATCGAACCCAGGGTGCAGGGACCGGGGCTCTCGGCCGGGACGGGGGCGGCGCTGTTCGGCGCGGGAGCCGTTGCCGGGGGCCTGATTTCGGCTGCGCGCCGGCGTCGCTAGCGTCCCGGATACGTCGGCGGCAGCGGCATTCCGCGGTCGGCCATGACCTCGCGCAGCAGGTCCGGGTAGTCGGTGATGATGCCGTCCACGCCCTTGTCCAGCAGCATGGTCATGGCGTCCGTGTCATTGACGGTCCACGGCACGATGAGCATGTCGTTGGCGTGCGCCTCGTCCACCATCCACTTGGTGACCACCGGGACGTTCATGGTGCCGGTCGGCGGCAGCGCGTACACCGGCGAAAGCGCCGTCGCCCCGAAGGATTTCGCGGCCTTCACCAGGCTGCCGCCGTGTTCGAGCAGGCTCACCCCGCCCAGCCACGGGGAGAACGGATAGACCTTGGTCGGCTCGGTCAGCGCGTACAGCGGCAGGCTCGGCTCGACCCGGCGCATGACCTTGAGCGCGCCCCAGTCGAAGCTCTGAATGAGGGAGCGATCGCCCATGCTCGCCTTGCGGATCTCCTGCACCACCCGCTCGGCGAACACCTCCCGGGTCGCGGTCTCCTTGCCCTCCGGATCGGTCTTGAGCTCGATATTGAATTTGACGGTATGCGCCGCACGGGATCTGGCGAGGGTGAAGACCTCGTCCAGGGTCGGCATCCGCGCGCCGGGCGCGGTGCGCTGGCCCGGATAGCTCGCCTGCGCCTTGGAACCGCAGTCGAGGGTGCGCACCTGCGCGAAAGTCAGATCCTTGACCCGCTTTCCGACATACGGGTACTTCGGATCGCCCGGGGTGACCGGCTGGGTGTCCGCACAGGTGCCGCTGCTGATGGTGGCATCGTGCCCGATGACGTCCCGGCCGTCGGCGGTGATCTGCACATCCAGTTCGAGGGTGCTCACCCCGAGGTCGAGGGCATTGGCGAAGGCCGGCAGCGTGTTCTCGACCACCAGCCCGCGTCCGCCGCGATGCGCTTGCAGATCGAATTCGGGCGCGGGCGCGGCGGCGGCGTCGGGGAGGGCGAGCACGGTCGTCGCGGTGAGCGCGGCGGCCAGGGCGATCAGAGACTTCTTCACCGGTGGGGAAACTCCTGTTGTCGAGAAACCGGTGACAAGATCACCATGCTGGACGGTCGCTCACAACCGATTCCGGGTAAATACTTCGCATCAACGCGGCCGGGTCAGACGATGGGCTCCGGCCAGTAAAACCAGCACCATGATCACCGCGCCGACGATCAGCGTCATCTGCAGGTCATTGCGGTTCGATTCGGAGGGGCCGGGGTCGTCGGCGCCGGCCAGCGGCGGAGTGGCCAGTGCCGCAGTCGAATCCGCGGCCCTGGTATCGGTCTCGCCATCGGGCAGCGTGCCCACGTTCGCGCTCGCGGGCAGCGCGAAACCGTAATCGAGCAGCTTCGCCGCCTGCTCCCACGGCCGCAGCGGCTGCACCTCGGCCTTCAACAGGGTGACCGCCAGGCGACGGCCATTGCGTTCGGCGGCGGCCACGAAGGTCTGGCGGGAGTCGTCGGTGAATCCGGTCTTGCCGCCGAGCGCGCCCTCGTAGTTGTAGAGCAGGTGATTGTCGTTGCCGATGGGGTAGCCCGGTCGGTCCTCGTCGCCGGGAATCTTCGGATCCGCCGGATAGCCCGGGAAGTCGACCTGTTCGGTGTGAATCAGCTCGGCGAACAACGGAATACTCATGGCATCGCGGAACAGCACCGACAGGTCGTAGGCCGAGGTGCTCATGCCCGGGCCGTCCAGCCCCGAAGGCGTGGCGGCGCGAGTATCCAAGGCCTGCAACTGTTTCGCGCGCGCGTTCATCTTGGCGACCGCGGCGTCGTCACCGCCGAGCTGGGCGGCGATGGCATGCGCGGCATCATTTCCCGACGCCATGATGAGCGCCTGGAACAGCTGCCGATTGGTGTAGCGCCCGCCCGGCCCGATGCCGACGCGGGTGCCGTCCACATTCGCGTCCTCCTGGGTGCCGGTCACCACCTTGTTCGGGTCGAGGGTGCGCAGGGCGACCGCGGCCAGCAGCACCTTGATGGTGGAGGCGGGTCGGTAGCGGCCGTGAGGATCCTTGGCGGCCAGCACTTTTCCGGTATCCAGATCCGAGACCATCCAGGCGGTGGCCGAAATCCCCTCGGGCGCCTGCCCGGCGCCCGAGGGCAGCACGAGACCGCAGCCGCCGAGCTGCTTCCCGCCGATGGGCGAGGCCGGAATCGGCAGTGCGGCCGGGGCGGATTCGCCCGGCGCGGGCACCTCGGAGGTATCGACGGGCGGCGGGGGAGTGGTCTTGTTCGGGCAGTCGTCGGTATTCGGCGTCGTGAACGGCGTTGTGCTGGTGGGCGGTTGCGCCGTCGCACCGGGTAACGGCGCGAACGCGCTAACGGTGAATGCGGTGAGCCCCGCCGCGAGCAGGGCGGCGGTGCGGACGGCGCGGGGCCGGCGACGGAGGCGCGGGGCCGGACTGGGATCGTGGCGCGAAAGCCTGCGGATGCTCATCGAGTCTGAGCTTAAGCGGTGGCCCCCGACCGCGAGCCGCAGGTCAGGGGCGTCGGGCGGAAAAGACCCCGAGCTGGAACTATTCCGTGCTCTTGGCGACCGGACAGCCGTGCGCCAGCGGGCCGAGCAGCTTGTTGTTGTCGTAGAAGTGCTCGAGTTCGAGGATGCGCAGATCCTCGCTCACCTTGGCGATGGTGATGCCGGTCATCTCGATGGTCTCGCCGGTGGGCTGATGACCCCGGTATGCACCGGTGTACTTGCCCCAGTGCCGCCACTTGAAGGTGACGGTCGGCGGCCCGGCCAGCACCTCCAGGACCTCCCAGAAGAAGCCGCCCGGGAAGGCCGTGTGGAAGATGTCGTGCGAGGACTCGAAGGTTTCGCCGGCGACGTCGTAGTACGGGTTCTCGCCGATCAGGATGTTGTAGGAGCCGATGCGGGCGAACTCCTCGGCATCCTGCCAGGGGCCGCCGTTGACGCGGCCGCGGTAGTGCTCGGCCACCAGGGAGACCCACTTCGCGGGGTCCTTCTTGTGCGAGACCTCCATCTCGAAGACCTTCACGAGCTCTTCGACAATGTGCTCGAGCGAATCGGCGGCGTGCGCGGTGGTGCGCTCGGCCGGCATCACCGTCTTGCTCAAGTGGTATTCAGGGGCCTCCGCGCGCCAGTCTTCCGGTGCGGCAGCGGCGATTACGGCGTCGCGGCCTTGCAGATGCAAAGGCGTTTGAGCGGGTTCTGTTGCTTGGTCGGTCATTTAGAGCCTCAGTTGTCCAGACCTGTTGGGGGATCCGTGAATTCGAACGGATCCGGATGAAGCTAGCAGTTGGCGGGCGTGCTGTCTCGGCATCTGTATCGCCCTGACGAGTACGACCGCGGGGACCCGTGATACGGCACTGTTTGACAGAGGGTTGCAAATGAGAGACTCTCTCATTATCGACCATCATTCAACTGACTGGAACTGTCATGAAAGCTCCCGGCGTACGCCGCTGGCTGGCCCTGGGCGCCCTGGCGGTGGCCATGCTGACCATCGGGCTCGACGTGACCGTGCTGACCGTGGCGCTGCCGACCCTGGCCGGTGATCTGAACGCCGGCACCGGCGCGCTGCAGTGGTTCAGCAGCGCCTACACGCTGGCGCTCGCCGCGGTGATGCTGCCCGCGGGCGCCCTCGGCGACCGCTACGGGCGCAAGAAGGTCCTGCTGGCGGCGCTGCTGGTCTTCGGGGTGGCCTCGGTGGCCTGCGCCTTCGCCGCCACCTCCGGGCAGCTCATCGCCGCCCGCGCCGTGCTCGGCATCGGGGCGGCGGCCATGATGCCGCTGTCCATGGCGGTGCTGCCGGGCCTGTTCCCGGATCCCGCGGAACGGCAACGCGCGCTGACCGTGTGGATCACCTCGACCGCCATCGGCCTGCCGCTCGGCCCGATCGTGGGCGGCTGGCTGCTGCAGAACTTCTGGTGGGGCTCGGTCTTCCTGCTCAATGTGCCGCTGGTCATCGTCGGTGCGATCGCGGTGGCGCTGCTGGTGCCGGAATCGCGCAGCGAGAACGTCTTCCGCATCGATCTGCCCGGTGTCGTGCTGTCGGCCGCCGGAATGCTCGGCTTCACCTACGGCTTCATCCGGCTCGGCGAGGAAGGCTGGGGCAACGGCCCGGCCTGGCTCGCCGTCGCGGCCGGGGTGGCGCTGCTGGCCGGATTCGCGCTGTGGCAGCGCCGGGCCGCACACCCGCTGGTCGATACGGGACTGTTCGCCGCGCCCGGATTCCGTTGGGGCACTCTGTATATGGTCGTCATCAACTTCGCCATGTTCGGCCTGTTCTTCACCATGCCGCAGTACTTCCAGGCGGTGCTCGGCGCCGATGCGCTCGGCAGCGGCCTGCGTCTGCTGCCGCTGATCGGCGGGCTGCTCATCGGCACCCGGGTGGTGGACAAGCTGCTGCCCAAGACCGGCGCGCGCGTGGCGATCACCACCGGATTCGCCCTGCTCACAGTGGGACTCGTGCTCGGAGCGCTGATCACCGCCGACAGAGGTTACGGTCTCGCGGCGACCTCGCTCACCGTGCTGGGCATGGGCATGGGATTCGTCATGCCGACCGCCATGGGCCTGGCCATGAGCGATCTCAGCGCCGAGCGGGCCGGCTCCGGATCGGGACTGCTGCAGGCGGTGCGGCAGGCGGCGGGCACCATCGGCGTGGCCGTGCTCGGCACGGTGCTGTCCACGCAGTACCGGTCCGAACTCGGTGAGCTGAACCGCGATCCCATTGCCGACGGCGTCAATGCCGGGGTCGCGGTGGCCGAGCAGAGCGGCGACGCGGGCGTGCTTGAACACGTGCAGACCGCCTTCACCGGCGGCATGAGCGCCATGCTGTGGGCCTGCGCGGCCGTCACGCTGCTGGTGACGGCGCTCGCCCCGCTGCTCACCCGGCCGGTGCGGGAGCTCAAACCGATGCAACCCGATGCGGCAGAATCTGTGCATGCCGGTTGAGTCGTCGAAACCCGCCCTAGCGGCCGCGCCCGCCCGCCCGAAACGGGCGGCCGGCAAGCCGACGCTGCGGGAGCGGAAGAAGGAACGCACCCGGCACACCATTCGCACCGAGGCGTTCCGGCTGTTCCGGGAACAGGGTTACGCCGCCACCACGGTGGAGCAGATCGCCGAGGCCGCGGAGGTCTCGCCGAGCACCTTCTTCCGCTACTTCCCGTCGAAGGAGCAGGTGGTCCTGGTTGACGACGTGGATCCGATCATGGTCGAGAAGTTCGCCCAGCAGGACCGGGACCTCTCGGTGCTGGAGGCATTCGAGCGGGCCGTGCACGACACGTTCCGCTCGCTCGGTGCGGAGCAGATCGGATTCGAGCAGGAGCGCGCGGCCCTGGTGCGCTCGGTCCCCGAGCTGCGCGGCGCGCTGGCGCTGGAAATGGATCGCAATGTTCAGCTCATCGCGGACATGACCGCGCAGCGCACCGGCCGGGATCCGGACGATTTCGAGGTGCGGGCCCTGGCCGGCGCGCTGGTCGGGGGCGCGCAGGCGGTCCTGATGGACCTGACCCGCAATCCCTTCGATCCGGCGCAGGTCAGCCGGATCATCAGGTTCCTCGCGGCCGGGATGCCGCTCTAGAGCGGCGCTTTCAGACCTCGGTGCCGATCAGCTCGCGCACCACCTCGTCGTCCATGGTGGCGAAGAAGCCGCCGACCACCTCCTCGATCTCCTCGATCGATTCGGCGCAGTAGAGAATCGGCTGGTAGTGGGTGATGTCGTAGACGGCGGTGCCCATCTCCAGAATGTTCAGCGGCCGCAGCTCGGCCTGGCGGAACTCCTCGATCTCGCCGAACGAGGACAGCAATCCCGCACCGTAGCAACGGACTTCGCCGTTCTCCCGCAGTACGCCGAACTCCATGGAGAACCAGAAGACGTCGGCCAGGAACTTCAGGGCCCGATCGGTGGTGCACCGGGCGACGGCCGCGCCGACGGTCTCGTAGATGGCGGCGAAGCGGGGACTCGCCAATTGATTGGCGTGGCCCAGGATCTCGTGGATGGCATCGGGTTCGGGGGTGTACAGCGGGAACGAATGGTGCCGGATGTACTGGGTGGAGTGGAAGATCCGGTCGGCGAAGGAACCGAAGAACTCCCGCAGCGGCACCAGTCCGGCGGCGGGCACGTACTGGAAACCGGTGAGCGGCACCAGTTTCGAGGTCACCTCGTCCAATTGCGGGATGTGATCGCCCGGCAGGCCGAGGCGGGCGGCGGCCTCGATCACCTCCGCGCTGGCGTAGCGCTCGCGCTTGCGCGCCAATTCGGCGGAGACGATCCGCCACACTTCTTGTTCCTCGCCGGTGTAGTCGATCTGAGGCACCGCGGCGCCGGGCCGGTAGTTCAGTGCGAGAGCGGCAATGGCATTGCGGCGGGCACGATATTCGGGATCGTGCACGCCGGGATGCTCGTCGCTCAGATGCACCGTCACATCACCGTCGGCGCCGGTGGTCACCGGCGAGTACAGCTGGGCTTCGGTGAACATACCTCGATGCAATCACCGTGTGACCCGCGCGACAACAAAAGCCCGCTCAGCTTGTCAGATTGCCAAGTTGAGTGGGCTGGGCGGGGTTGGTGGCAGCGGATAGCTCAGTGTCCGGTGTGCAGTGAGTGCACCACCGCATGACCCTTGCCGCGGCCGATCATCCACTTGTTGACCGGAGTGGTGACCACGAAGGCGACCACGAGCGCGAAAACCAGCGAGCCCCAGAACAAGAAGTCGCCGACACCGGCGTGCATGGCGCCGGGGACCAGCCACAGCACGGCATTGTCGACGATCTCCATGACCGTGATGGAGACGGTGTCCGCGGCCAGCGCCACCGAGACCGCCGCGCCGAAGGCCAGGCCGGCGGCGAGGGCGCTGCGCAGGGTGAAGGCGTAGCCGAACAGGAAGGCCAGCACGATGGCCAGCACCATGGTCGGGATATTCGCCCAGCCCAGGGCGGTGCCGATCACCATGCCGAGCACCTCGCCGATGGCGCAGCCGGTGAGACAGTGCAGAGTGGCGCTGGCGGCCATCTTCCAGGTGGCGGGGGCGTGCCCGGTGTGGGCCGAGTGGTCCTCGTGCGCTGAGGGGTTCGCAGGTGCACCGTGGCCGCCGGGATGGTGGGAACCGTGGTCGCCGTGTGCCAGGTGTTCGTTCTGCATATCTCCGAGGCTAATACCTTAGGGGGGTAAGGTGTCAACCACTGTGCGGATTCCGGCGGCTATTCCTCGCCCGACATGGTGAAGGCTCCGCCCTCGAGCCGGTCGATGAGCCGCTTCGTCCACGCCGTGCGGCTGTCGGCGGTGTTCAGCCACAGGCCGACCACCTCGCCCACCGGACCCCAGGTGTCGAGATCGGTGTCCGGCGGCAGGTATTCGGTAATGCTCGCCCGCCACTGCGCCAGCTCCGCGGCCCGCTCGCGCAGCAGCGCGAGCGCCGCGTCGCGGGGGAGATCCTCGATGAAACCGACCGCCGCCGCCAGCAGATCCAGCCGCGGATCGCGGCTGGCCAGCGCACTGCGCAGGAGGGCGAGATAGGCCTGCTCGCCCTCCTGTGTCAGCTCGTACTCCATCCGCGGCGGCCCGCCCGCCTCGCTGGGCGCGGTGTCGTGCACCCGCAGCAGGCCGTCCTTGGCCAGCGCTTTCAGGGCGTGGTACACCGAACCCGAAGTGGCGCGCGCCCATTCGTGCGCGCCCCAGGATTCGAGATCGGTGCGCACCTGATAACCGTGCACCCGGCCCCGTCGCCGGACGGCTCCCAGCACCAGCAGGCGTACCGCGGACATCGCACTCCTTCGGTCGATCAGGCGGGTGTGCTCACCCACCACAGTGTCCCGAACGGATCCATGAATCCGCCCATCCGGCTCCCATCCTCCTGCGTTTCGACCGCCCGGGCCGGGGTCGCCCCCGCCGCGACCGCCCGTTCGAACGCGCGCTCGGCATCCGGGACCGTGGCCCACAACTGCACGTGCACGGGTTCGGACGGTGACTCGAGGCACCGTCCGCCGGTCGGTCCGGAGTCCGCGAAATACAGTGTGCCCTCACCGATCCGGGCCTCGGCGTGGATGAGCCGCCGCGGATCCGAGTCGAGCGGGATGGCGACCGGGATCTCGGCGTCGAAGGTGGATTCCAGGAACTTTCGATAGATCTGAGCGTCGTCGACCATGACGTAAGGCGTAATACCAGGCATTTCTTATCTCCTAACTAGCCAAATTTGGCTACCTCCGAAGGTAGCACCGGCGCGAGCGGTGATGCCACCGAAAAAAGAAGGCCGCCCCCGGACGGGGACGGCCTCTGGTTCGGCTCGAGTCGGTTCAGCCGGCGGTGCAGCGCAGGCCCTCGGCGGGCGGGGTGAGGTTGACCAGATACTCGATCACCGGGGCGTCGACGCAGGCCACACCGCTGCCGAAGACGCCGTGCTGGTTGCCTTCGAAGGTGATCAGGGTCGAGCCGAGCGCACGGGCGAGATTGACCCCGCCCTCGTACGGCGTCGCCGGGTCGCCGGTGGTGGCGATGACGACGGTCTCCGGCAATCCGGACACCGTCGGCACGTGCGGTTGCGAGGTGGCGGGGACCGGCCAGAACGCGCACACATCCAGATAGGTCTGGCCCGTGCCACGGCCGTCGTCGAAGGCCGGTGCGGCCTCCGTCGCCCGGCGAGCCAGCTCGGCCGCCTCGGCGCGGTCGGTGACCCGCCTGTCATCGACGCAGAACACCGCTTGCTGCTGATCCCGCTCGATGAATCCGGAGGTCTCGATGCGATCGGCCACGGCGAGCAGGGCGTCCCCGCGCCCCTGCCGCAGTTCGGTCAGCCCCGTGGTGAGATCGGCCCACTGCTCCGGGCTGTACAGCGAATTGAGCACGCCGCTCAGCGCATCCCGATAACTGAGCCCCCGGCTGTCCGCGGTGGCGGCGGGCCGGTCGATGAGCGGCTGCATCAGCGCGCGCAATGCGGCGCTCGTCTGCGCGGGCGCCGGATCCGTTCCCAGCGGGCAATCCGGTTTCGTGACGCAGTCGGCGGCATAGGTCTCGAACGCCAGCTGAAAGGATCGCGCCGAGATCACCGGATCGAGAATATTGGTCCCCGGATCCACCGGCCCGTCGAGCACCATGGCCCGCACCCGATCCGGATACGTCTCCGCGAACATCGACCCGATGCGAGTCCCATACGACTGCCCCCAATAGCTCAACTTCTCGTCCCCCAGCACGGCCCGAACAATATCGAAGTCCCGCACCACTTCCCGCGTCCCGATATGCGAAAGCAGTTCAACCCCACTCCGCTCCACGCACTTGGCGACGAGATCCTGTTCCTCCCGCTCGGTCTGCGCGATACCGGCCGCCGAATAGTCCACATCCAGATCGGCCCGTTCTGCCAGCCGCTCCTCCGGCGTCAAGCACTCCACCTTGGGCGTCGAAGCCCCCAACCCCCGCACATCGATCCCGATCAGATCAAACCGTTGCGCCAACGGCGATTCCGCATAAATCAGCGGCGTAATGATCCCCCGCCCACCCGGCCCACCAGGATTGGTGAGCAACGAAGCAACCCGCTCCCCCCGAGCCGCCAACCGCGAGATCGCAATCCGCGCGGTCCCCCCATCCGGCTCATCGTAATCGAGCGGCACAGTAACCCGCGCACACTCGATCCCCGCCGCGCTCATAGCCGACTCCTTGACCGAGAAGTCCTGGCAAGGCCCCCATTCCACACTCTGCTTGTAGAACTTCCCCAACCCCGGGTCGGACGCTTGCTCACCCACCCCGCAACCCGCCGCCAGCAGCATCACTCCGGCGATACTCGCCATCCGCCCCCATCCGGCGACCCGAGAACCCGATCGATCTTTCCTGTGGAACACGCGACCCCCGAAATGATCAGCACCTGTCCCCATTGTGCCGCACCCGCGAAACAACGAAGGGCGCCCCCCACGAAAAATGGGGGGGGGGGGGGGTGGTGGGGGGGTGGGGGGGGTGTTAGGGCGCAGTGGCGGGGGGCGGTGTCTATCGTGGTGGGGGTGGTGTGCACGA
>NZ_JBHXVO010000022.1:0-142774 GCF_042672265.1 Nocardia sp. NPDC127526
CATTGCTGGTACCGGGCCGCTCGTGGGGTTCCAGGGGCGAAGCCCCTGAGGGCTCCTGGGGGTTCGGGGGCGAAGCCCCTGAGAGCCCCGAGAGTTGGTTGGATCAGCGGTTGTCGTCGGCGTTGCCGGCCTTCCACTGCTCCCACGGCACGTTCCAGTCACCGAGGCCGTCCACACCGGACAGCGTCCCGCCGACCGTGTTCTTGATGATGGTGATGTCACCGCGCTTGGCGTTCTCGAACACCCAGCGCGCATCCGACGGGCTCAGGTTCAGGCACCCGTGGCTGGTGTTGTACGAGCCCTGCGCGCCGATCGACCACGGTGCGGAGTGGAAGAAGATGCCGGAGTACGAGATTCGCGTCGCATAGTCGACCGGGGTCTTGTATCCGTCCGGCGAGTTCACCGCCACACCGTAGGTGGACGAGTCCATGATGATCTTCTCGTGCCGGTCGGCCACGATGTAGATGCCGTTGTCGGTGGGCGTGGAGTTCTTGCCCATCGAGGTCGGCATGGTCTTGATCACCTGGCCGTTCTTCTCCACCGTCACCATGTGGGTGTTGTCGTCGGCGGTGAAGACCACGGCGTCGCCGATGGTGAAGCTGGATGTGATGTTGGTATCACCGACCAGGCCATTGCCCAGATCCTTGCCGTAAACGTTCACGGCCACATCGACCTTGGTGCCCGGCGCCCAGAAATGCTCCGGCCGCCAACGCACTTCGCGGTTGTTCACCCAGTAGAAGGCGCCCTCCACGACCGGCGTGGTGGTGACCTTGATCGCATCCTGGGCGGCCTTGCGGTCCGGGATGTTCTCGTCGAACTGGATGGCGATGGGCTGGCCGATGCCCACCACCTCGTTCTCGCCCGGCAGCAGGTACGGGTGGGTCTGGTTGTTCGGCGAGATTGTGGTGAAGCTCATGCTGGTGCTGGTCGCGCCGCCCAGGCCGATGGCTTCCACCGTCAGCTTGTAGGTGCGCCCGAATCCCAACGCCTCGGCCAACTTCCACGACCGGCCGTCGGCGGCGAGGTCGCCGGCCACGGCCCGGCCGTCCGGGTTGGTCAGCGCCACGCTGGTGATCTTGCCGTCCTCGACCTTCAGCTCCAGCGGATCGCCGGGCGAGACGCCCTTCTCCCCATCCTTCACCGGCGAGATCAGCTTCGGCTTCATCATCTCGCTGATCGGGTTGGAATCGATTGCGACCGAGGAGGAATCGCCCGAACTCGAGGAACATCCCACCAGCGCCAACGCCAATACCGACGCCAAGGCGGTGAATACCAGCCATTTCCCGGTATGCCGTCGCCTCGAACGGTCGCGGCCCTGACCATCGCTCATAGCAACCCCACTTCACGTCTCTCGGTGCGTAGTCGGCCCCGGGACTAGGACCCCGACCACGCCTGCTCGACCCACCACGCCCGCGGGGATCGGTCGAGACCACGCTCGTGCCATTCTGCCAGGCAACCCTGCCCCGACCAACGACATTGCGCTCGGCCCCCACAGGGCTCGCCCCCTTCATCCCCACAACCCCTCCTTCCGTTAACACCAATCAGCAAGTTCCCCCATCCCGGCAAAAACCCCGTTTAACCAGCCGATTTCACATTCCCCACCACAGCCTGTTAATGTTCTTTCCGCACCGCAGAGCGGCCAAGCCCCCCGGGCCGGGCCACAACGCAGGTACCACGCGCCATTAGCTCAATTGGCAGAGCAGCTGACTCTTAATCAGCGGGTTCGGGGTTCGAGTCCCTGATGGCGCACAATTTTCACTAATCGAAGCCTGAAGCTTCGTGTCCAAGCACACGCGAACGGGCTCCAGCGTTGTTCCTGCCAGGCAAATGAACACGCATTCTCCGCTTACAGGCTGATTACCTGGGTCAAAGTGCGGGCTTGAACACTGTCCGATGCAGAGGGCATGTGTGCTCGATGGCGCGGTAGTCGCGGCAACGGCCGGTCATACCCGAGCAACCGCAACTAGTACGCGGGGTCTATGGACGGCTGGGATGCTGCTGTCCAGCACGAACTGTTTCCCGGTGACTCATAAACCCTGACGTCAGCCCAGGTGCCAGTCGGTGGTCATCGTCGCGAAGTAGGGGAAGAGGGTTTCCTCTTCGAAGGCGAGGTGGGCGAGTAGGTGGTCGCGCAGGGTTTCGATGGTGCGGCGCGCGCGGGTGACGGCGGGGTGACCGGTGCCGAGGTCGCGGGCGGCGGAGCTGGTTGCGGTGATCAGACCGACGACGGCCTCGTGTTCTTTGTAGAGGCGTTCGATGGCGGGAGCGAGTTCCGGGAAGCGGCGGAGCATGACGGGGAACATGCGGTGGTCTTCCAGGGAATGGTGGCCGGTCAAGATATTGCAGTAGGTCTCGCAGTTGACCCGGAGCTGCCATTCGAATTGCGCGATGGTGAGGCCGCTGATCATGGTGGGGACGGCGGAGGGGTCCGCGGTGGAGTCGTCGAGCAGAGTGAGGGCTCGATCGAGGACCGCGATATCGCGGCGCAGGGAATCGTGCACCGCCCGCAGGTCATCGATCATGCGTCGACCTGCGGGCGTGGCCTGATATTCGTCGGGTGATGCCAGCTGTCGCTCCGTCCCGTGCTGGGGCTGCGAGAGATCGGCTTGCCGGAGTGCTGCGGCAAATTCTATGCCGGAAGCCGGCGTGTGCCGGTTTGCCCCGAGGGGGTGTCACGGGTCGGGTTCGGTGCGCGGGCTCAGTGCGCTGTGTCTGGATTCGCCCGCATGACCGGCAGCGTGAGACCGGATCCGGGATGTATCTCGAAGTCGACCGGGACGAGGGTGGTGGCGGTGGCCAGGGGTTCACCGCTGCCGGTGTTGCGGGCGAAGCGCGGGAAGGACCCGCCGCACACCTGAATTCGCAGGCGATGGCCGGGCTTGAACCGGTACGCGGTGGGCCACAGGGTCACCTCGGCGGTCCGGAGGCCGTTCGCGTCGGCGGGGTGGGTGTCCGGGGTGGTGCGCTGGATGCCGTCGCAGACATTGGTCGAGCGGCCCTGTGGGTCGACGTCACAGAGTCGGATGAAGAGGTCCGCGTGCGGGCTGCTGGTGCGCAGCACGACGCGGGAGGTGACGGGGCCGATCAGCTCGAGCGGGCCCTCGAGGGCGGCGCTGGTGTAGACCAGCACGTCCGCGCGGGCTTCTCGATCGGTCTGGTCCCGGCGACCGGCGTCCCTGGTGTCGATGGCCGCGCCGCCGATGTCAGGGGTGGGGTCGGCCGGGTCGTAGCGGAAGACGCGCGGTTCCCCGGCATCCGGCCGCACCGGCGAGAATCCGCCGGAGGGGTGCAGAAACCATTGCCGTGCTTCGGATTCCGCAGGGGGATAGACATCGTAGGTGCGCCACTCGTCCGCGCCCTGGATGTAGAGCTTCGCTCGCCGCGCGCGCTGTCCGGCGGGGTTCTCGGCCACCGCACGGAACCACTCGACGGCCTCGGTGATGGCGGCGCCCATCATGGCGGTGTCGACATGGGTCCACGGGCCGATGGTGAGCAGTGGATCGCGGCCGGCGGCGCGCATGGTGTGGTAGTCGGTGAGCTGGCTGGGCAGCGCCAGGTCCTGCCAGCCGCCGAGCAGGTGCGTCGGCGCGGTGATGCCGCCGATGCGGTCGCGGCATTCGCGAATGCCGTTCCAGTACGGGTGCTTCCGGTCGAAGCCGACCTCGAGCCAGGTGCGGTAGAACCCGACGGCCCGGCCGGTGTTGACGAGGTCGGAGGTGCCGAGCGGCAGATGCCACTGCGCGCGCCGGGTGCGGCGATCACCGAGGAACTCGATGAGATCGGCGAGTGCGGCGCTGCGTTCCAGCAGCGCCATCCGGCGAATCCACTGCAGGACGAGGCCGGTGAAAACGGTGCCGCCGGGACCGATGACCTCCGAGAGCGAGGAGGAGGTGACCGTGGGCAGCAGCCCGGCGACCCGATCCCCCGCCCCCACCGCCAGCGCGAATTGGGTGTAGCCCACATAGCTGGGCCCGAAGAGGAACAGTTGGCCGTTGTACCAGGGCTGTTCTTCGATCCAGGCCAGGGTGGCCAGGGCGTCCTTCTCCTCGCCGGCGAGCGGATCGAACTCGCCTCCGGATCCGCCGTGGGTGCCGCGCACCGATTGGATGAGGACATTGAAGCCGCGCTGGGCGAACGGCATGGCCGTGGCCCTGCTGGCCAGCCCGACGCGCGCGTAGGGGGTGCGGGACATGACGGTCGGCGCGTTGGGCACATTCGGCTGATACAGGTCGGCCAGCAGCTCGATGCCGTCGGGCATGGCGACGCGTATTCCCTTGGTCACCTTGACATCCCGGGTGAGCACGGGCGGCAGGCCCAGTACCCGGTCCATGATCCGGCCCTCGATATCGCGCAGTACGCGTCCGCCCAGGTTCGTGAGGGGGTTCATTGCGCATCCTTTCGGGTCCGGCGCGCCGGGGTGTTGGCTCGAGGGGGTGTGGCCTCGAGCCGGTCGACGGTGTCCTCGAGCTGTTCGAGGCGGCGCAGCATTGATTTGACCTGCCCGGCAAGGCGGCTCACCTCGTTCGCGGTGGCCATATTGAGCAGGTCGAGCATGGCGTCCTGGGTGTGCAGCGCGGCATCGCGCAGGTCGTTCCCGGTTCGGACGGCGCGCCGGGCCACCGGGTTGTCCATGATCTCATTGAACAGTTTTGTGAAATCCATTGACCGATCCTGTTTTTCGTCAGTGCGTGAGTTCCGGGGCCGCGTGCCAACCGGATTCGGCCTCGAGGCGGCCCAGTTCGGTGGCGGGCGCGTCACCGAACTGCCATTCCCGGGCGATGCGATGCCAGTTGGCGGTGGCGCGCAGCTGTCCCAGTGCCGCGATGACCATGACGAGGGTGCGGATGGTCATGAGCTGGTCGGCGGGCACGGCTTGCTTGCGTACCGCCTCGAAGTCGTCTGAGCTCGGCGTGATCGTCTGCGCGAGAATATGATTGGCGAGATCCTCGGTCACCTCGAGTTCCGCGTCGGTGGTGAACAGGGCCAGGATGTCGCGCATGGTCGGTGCGGCGTTCTCGATGTCCTCGCCGTCGGTCACGAAGCCGGCGGCCAGCAATGCCCGGCCGATGCGTTCGGGGTCGTCGGCGATCAGCGCGCGGTGCAGCTCGAGCTGACGTTCGATGGCTTCGCCGTCGAGATGCTTGTACAGACCGAAGTCGAGGAAGGCGACCCGGCCGTCCGCGCCGAGCAGGAAGTTGCCCGGATGCGGGTCACCGGAGAACTGGCCGTGCCGCAGCACCCCGGCGCCGAAGAACCGGAAGATGCTCTCCCCCAGTCGATTCCGGGTGTCCTGGTCGGTGAGCTTGGCTTCCTCGAAGCCGATGCCCGCGAAGTATTCGGTCACCAGCACCCGCTGTCCGGACAGCGCCGTGACCACTTCGGGCACCACGATGAAGGGATGCCCGCGGTACAGCCGGGCGGCCTGCCGTTGGTTCTGCGCCTCGAGTTCGTAGTCGAGTTCCTCTTCGATGCGGTCGCGGATCTCCTGCGCCATGGCCTTGGCGTCGATGCCGGGCGCGATGAGTTTGAGCGCGGCGGTGAGGAAGGTCAGGTTCTTCACATCGGCCCGCACGGCCTTGTCGATGCCGGGGTATTGCACCTTGACCACCACGTCGCGCCCGTCGTGCAGCCGCGCCCGGTAGACCTGCCCGATGGAGGCCGCTGCGATGGGGATGCGATCGAAGGCCGCGAACACGTCGTCGAGCGAGCCGCTCAGATCGGCCTCGATCACCGCGCGCATTTTCTCGAACGACATCTTCGGTGCGTTGTCGCGCAACCGCGCCAGGGCGGCCTGGAATTCCTCGCGTCCCTCATCGGGGATGATCCCGCCGTCCACCACCGACAGCGCCTGCCCGATCTTCATGGCCGCGCCGCGCATCGTGCCGAGGCCGTTGACCAGCGCCTTCATCGCTTCGAGGCGACGGCGGTCCATGACCTCTTTCTTCTTGTCCGCGCCCCGGCCCGCGGTCGCCACCTTCGCGCCGGCATGCCGCAGCGCCTGTCCGGCCGCGACGCGGCCGAGTTTGGCGGCCCGGCCCGCGCGTGAGGTCGACAGTTTGTCTGCCCTGTCGGAGTTCGGCATGGCTGGTTCTCCCCGTTGTCCGGGAGGCGCACTGTTCCCCGTACGCCTCCGAGTTTCTGAATACGTTGTGCGCGTTGCTATTTGAGTGGCATCGCGCCGTCGATGCCGCCGACGTCGGTGATCTTCCACCCGTCGTTCGCGTCGAGGGTGACGTTGTAGGTGACGGTGGTCTGGCCGCCGTCGGGGGTCTGCGCGCTGGTGGAGCTCACGCTCAGGAAGACGTCGACCCGGTAGACGCCGTCGTCCTCGGACATGACCTTGGCCGCGACGGGCGTCGCACTGGACTTCCACTGCAGCGGCACGAGGATGTCCTCGAGCTTGGGAGCGGTGGCGTCGAACTTGGTGGTCAGCTGGCCGGAGGTGCCCGCCTTCAATTTCGCGATCCAGGCATCGAGGTCGGTGTAGTCGATGGTGGAGGCGCCGACCGCGTACTCGGTGGCGGCCTGCTCGGCGTGCTGCTGGGCGGCGGCGGCCGCGTCGCGGTCGGCGAGTTCGCCGCGCGCGGCGATCAGCAGCCAGGCCAGGACACAGACGGCGGCGATCAGGGCCGCCCCGGCCGCCGTCCAGCCCGCGACGGAGATCGGAATCGACACGGCGCGACCGCGTGCGGGCCGCCGTGCGGCACGGGCCGTGCGCCGGTCGGCGGATCCGCCTGCGCCCGAACGGGTCTCGGTATCGGTATCGGAGTTGGTCTCGGTCTCGGTGCTGGTGATCATTGGTGCTCCAGTCGTTTGCTGCCCGGCGCTGCGCCGATGCGTCTACTTGACAGTGAGGCGCAGTCGCAGCGCGCCGTCGTCGGTGGTGGCCTGCAGGGCCTGTGTGATGAGGCTGCTCAGGTCGAGCGGCTGCAGTGCCGCGGTGGCGGTGTCGGTGAGCGGGCGCAGCAGCGGACCCAGCTGCGCCAGATCGGGTCCGGCGCGCTCGAGCCAGTCGGTCACCGCGTGCAGGAACGGGATGAGCCCGGTGCCGGTGGTGTAGTCCTCGGGCATTCTGCCGGTGCGGATCACCCGGGCGACGCCCACCGCGACATCGTTGATCTTGGGACCGAATTCGCCCCAGGGACCGGCGGCCTCGGTCATGGCGGGCCCGACCCAGTCCAGGTCGTCGGCGTGCACCTGCAGGTCGGTGAACAGTTCCTGCAGCAGCCGGGTGCGGCTGAGCAGGGTCGAGGCCAGCAAGGTGGTCGATCGCGCCAGCGTCGGCACCACCGCCGCACTGCCGGCCAGCCCCTGTGTCAATGTCGCCACGAGCGATTTCACGGTGTCGGGATGGAGTTGGTCGAGAATCCGGGTGACCTGCTGCGCGAATTCCGGAATGGAGGTCGGCAGCTGCACCCGGGCCGTGTCCACCGCCTGTCCGTCGCGCAGATACGGTCCCCCCGCGGCGGTGGGACGGAATTCGATGTAGGGCTCGCCCAGCGCCGAGAGCGTCTCGATGCGCACCGAACTCGTCAGCGGAATCCGAGCGGACTCCCGCACGCGGAATCCGACGACGACACCGCTGCCGGTATTGCGCACCGAGGTGATCTGCCCGATCTCGATGCCCGACAGCAGCACCGGCGAGCGCGGCATCAACCCCGCCGAATCAGGGATCGTCAGGGTGGCGCTGGTGTAGCGGGTGAGCCAATCCACGTGCGCCACACCGAATGCCAGGTAGGCGCTGCCGACGATCAGCACCAGGGTGATCGCCGCCCACGAGGCGATCGAGCCGGGTTTGACCGCAGTGGGCCGGATTCTCATCGAACCATTCCGATCATGCGCAGGGTCGCGGCGAGAGCGGCGGTCTCATCGCCCGCCGCGCCCTCGATGCCGACGTGAGTGATCTCGACCTTCGGACCGCGCTGCAGGAAGGGCACGAGCCGGTCCCGCACCAGCGCGACGGCGCTGCTGAGGTTGGACGCGGCGTCCAGGTCGAAGGGCTGCGCGGTGAACAACAGCGGCACAATCGCTTTCGCCGCCGAGTCGCCCGCCCGCACCAGCGGCTCCAGCCAGGCGATGGCGTGTGAGATGACACCGAGCGAGCCGATCAGGCCGGTGGTGTCGACCAGTGACCGCGCGTTCGCGGTGATGATGGCCGTCCCCTCCTCGGTCAGCAGTTCACCGAGGGCGGCGCGATTGTCCAGCACCGCACCGATATCGGTTTCGACGGCGCTGAGAAAGGCGTCCAGGGTCGCCAGGTTGCCGGAGACGTCCCGCATGTCCGAGGCGATGGTGGCGGCGATGCGCGTGGTTTCCGCCGGGTCCTGCGGCAGCACCGCATTGGCGCGGTCGACGATGTCCTGCATGGTGTGCAGCGCGCCGCCGGAGATGAAGGTCGAGGCCGCCGCCATCAAATCCTCGATTTGCAGGGCGGGGCGGGTCCGGGCGAGCGCAATGGTGCCCTCGGGTTGCAGGAGGGTGCCGAAACCGTCCGGGGGCGTGACCAATCCGACGAAGATGTCGCCGAGCACGGTGTTCTGCCGCAGCTGCGCCGTGGTGGTCGCGGGCAGCCGGACCCGATCGGCGATATCGACGTCGAGCCGGATATGCCCGGGTGCGGCGGCGGACGGATCGACCACCGTCACCGCGGACACGGTGCCCACGAGCGCGCCGTTGGCCATGACCTTCGCCCCGGTCGGCAGGTTGAGCGCGCTGGCCAGTTCGATGTGCACCCGATAGGTCGGGCCCGACACCGACGCGCCCGGAACGGGGCCGGCCGACGGATCGAATCCGCACCCGCCCAATGCCAGTACGGCAGCCGCGATGGCGATGCCCGCCGTCAGTCGCGGAGATCTCATCGCGCACCCACCGATCCGAGTAGCAGTCCCAGTACGTCGAGTCCGGCCACGCCGCCCGCCGCGTCGCATCGTCCGGGCGCGAGCGCGTCCACGGCGGCGCAGACGCGTGCCGTATCTTCCGGCGGCAGTGCCACTTTGGGTGCCGCGTAACTCACCCGGATCGTGCCGGTCGCCGGGTCGACGGACTGTTGAAAGGCGGTGGCGGTGGCCGGGATCATGCTCAGCAGCTGTTGCAAGCCGCCGATGTGCGCCACCGCCAGTTTCAGCAGCGGGACGGTCGATTCGAGGCCGTCGAGCAGATATCCGCCGTACTTGCCGGTGATTCCATTGATCCAGGGCAGCACCACCAGCAGTGAGTCCACGAATTGCACGACGGTGTCCCACACCTGGTTGATCAGGTGCACACCGGGCCCGAACTGGGTGAGCATGACCTTGATATCGGACCAGTTGGTGGTGACGCTGTTCGCCAGCGCGGCCAGCGAATCCACCAGGGAGCCGATGTGCCCCACGGCCTGGTCGGGGGCTTTCAGTACCGAGCCGAGCTGGTCGAGCAGCGCGTCGATTTTCGGCCCGGTTCCCGCAGTGGCGCGGTCGAGTGCGGCCAAACCGTCCTCGAGCCGATGCTGTTCGCCCGGTACGCCGCCACCGCCGAGCTGGTCGGCCAGCCGGGAGAAGGCGGTCAGCGTCTCGCTGATGCTCTTGGGGGTGAACGTCTCGGTGATGCAGGTGCCCTGATTCCACGGCGTGGTCGACGTATTGTCCGGCAGCACAGCCAGATTGCGGTCGGCCACCACGGTGTCGGCCACCGTGCTCGCCCGCACCTGTCCGAGCAGCCGGTGCTCGGCGTCGAGTGAGAACTCGACGCGCACGCCGACGCCCTCGGCGCGGATGTCGGTGACGGTGCCGACCGGAATGCCGCGCAGCGTCACATGATTGCCGCGGTACAGGCCCACCGCGTCCGGCATGATGGCGCAGTATCCGAGGGTCTGCCGCAAGGGTTTCGCGACAATCAGATAGGCGCCGACGGTGAGGACCGCGATCATCGCGGCGGCCGCCACCGACACGAAACCTCGGGATGCGAGCAGGGATTTCACGTTCAGCACCCCTTTCCAGGCACCGGGACGCAGATGCCGTCGGCGGGAATGCCGCCCTCGGGCGTGATGGTGCGCCGCAGGCCGTCGGCCGAGGCGGCGAACGAATCCACGGCGGTGCCCAGCTTGTCGGCCAGTTCCCGCAGTGCGGGCGCGGCCGCCGCGAGCTGCTCGGCCAGCGGCTCGAGGCTTTCGCGCCAAGCCGGTTCCAGCGCCGCGATTCGGGACAGCAGTTGCGCGGTGAGGTCGAGGACCGTGAGGATCTCGGCACGTTTGTTCAGTCCGACGGTGGCCAGCAGACCGACCTTGCGCACGAAGGTGCCCAGCAGCGCCTTGTTGGCATTGATCTGTGCGAGGTATTCGTCGGCGATGGTGAGGGCCCGGGACACATCGGTGTTCTGCTGGTCGAGGACGGTCACCAGCGATTGCAGGGCCTGCCCCATCCGGCGGATCGCGTCCGGCTGCTGGTCCAGGGACTCCTGCAGGGCGCCGAAGTTCTGCCGCACCGTGTCACCGTCGACCTGTGCCAAGGGTGTGGCCGCGTCCTGCATGGAGCGAATCAGACTGTAGGGCAGGTGAACTCGGTCCGTGGGAATGACATTCGAGCCGAGCGGCGCGGTGCCCGCCGGCGACAGGGCGACATAGTGGCCGCCGATGATGGTGAGCAGACGGATATCGAGGCTGGTGCGATCTCCGACGAAGGTGCCGCTGTCGACGGTGAATGTCATGCGCACCCGATCGGGGCGCAGCTCGAGCCCGGTCACCGAGCCGACCTGAATGCCCGCCAGCCGCACCTGGTCGCCCACCTTGATCGACTGGGCTTCGCTGAGTTCGGCGGTGTAGGTGGACTTTCCGACGGGCGCGACGTAGATGACGCCCGCGGCCACCAGCAGCAGGGCCAGGAACATGGCTCCGGCCAGTCCGAGCCGCAGTTCGCGGCGGCCGAGTGCGGCGGGGTCGAGCACGGGCCGATCCCCATCCAGTCTCCGCACCCGGGCGACGATGCGGCGTTTCAGCTCTTGCATACCGCAATCCTTTGTCCGGCAATGAGTATCGCTACCGGCTGCGGTAGCTCCGCTTTCCCCTGCGAGCACACGCCCGGCGTCGAGGCGCCGGCCGCGGGGTCCGGGATCAGCGCGGTGAGCGATTGGATCAGTCCGGGCAGTGCGGCGAGCTGATCGACCGCGGCCCGCGGATCCGGGAACAGCCGCCGGAGGGCGTCCTCCAGGCTGGGGTTGGTTTCCTCGGTCAGCCCGAGCGTGGTGATCAGACTGTTGAGCGGGCCCAGCACGGGGGGAGCGTTGAGGGCGTAGTCGATGAGCCCGTCCACGCGCTCCTGCAGGGCGGCGAACACATCGCTGATGCCGCGCAGCAGTGTGATGAGATGCGGTGAGCGCCCGCCGATCTCGTCGGAGATGGCCTTCAGATTGCGGAACAGCGTGGCGATGACCAGTTGCCGGTCGGTGACATAGCCGCTGAGCTTCTCGACGGCGTCGAGGGCGGGCCCGATGCCGGCGCCGTCACCGTCGATGACGGCCAGCACGCTCTGGGTGAACTGGTTCAGCGCCGCGGGCGAGAACTCCGCGAGCACCGGTTCCAGGCCGTTCACCAACGCGGTCACATCGAAGGAACCCTGCGTGTGGGTGACGTCGACGATGCTGCCCGCGGGCAGCGTGTTGCCGGGCCGATCCGGTTGGCGGACGTCGATATAGCGCTGACCGGTGAGGGTCTGGAATCGGATGGCCAGCGTGGCGGCGTCGTAGAGCGGGCGGTCGCGCTGCACCGTGAAACGGACGCGCGCCTGGTTGCCGTCGAGGTCGATGGTGTCGACCTTGCCCACGGCGACGCCGAACATGCGGACGTCGTCACCGGTCTTCAATCCACTCACATCGGTGAAAATCGCGGCGTACGTATCGGTTTCGCCGGATACCGGCCTGACGATGGCCTGGGCCACGGCGAACAGCAGCAGCGCCACCACCGAGGCGAAGAGCCCGAGTCGCCACAGCGCTCCGGATGTCGATGTCATCGGTTCCCCTCCCCCGCCGGCAGGCCCAGCAGCGGCACCGCCAGTCCCGGCATGGCCCGCACCGTGATGTCCAGCCCGAGGACCGGTCCGTCCGGGGTGTCGGCGAAGGCGCGGTGCAGGCGATCCAGCAGTTCGGTCGTCTCCGCCGCGGAGCGGCCCGGCGTCGGCACCGTGTGCGCGACGGCTTCCAATAGCGGAGTGAGCATTTCCAGATATCCGGTGAGATGTGATCGACCGGCATCGCCGATCTGGGCGACCGCCGGGAACACCTGGCCCGCGATCATGGAGATGGCCGCGTCGTAGAGCGGGCGGTCGTTCTTCAGCACCTCGATGCTCACCACACCGTCGAGCAGTTTGAAGGTCGAGGAGGTGAGCGTGCCCGCGCCCGCCAGGATCGCGCCGTACCGCTCGATCAGATACGAGGGCGCGTAGCGCTGGGTGTCGGCGACCGTGCGCCCGAGCATGACCACCGCCTCCAGCAGCGGCGCGAAAGCCGTCAGGCCGCTGTCGACCTGCCGTATGGCCTCGGCGAATTCGGGTGTCAGCACCTCACCGGAGGTGGCGCCGAGCCCGCGCAGCAGGCTGCCCATGGTGGCGTCCACCACCGCGCCCGTCGCGGACAGATCGATCATCGCGCCGTCGTGCAGTGGGGCGCCGCCCGCGGCGCGCCGCAGCGTGAGCGTGCTGATGCCGAACAGGTTCGCGGGCGCGTACTGCACGGTGAGCCGATCGGTGAGCCCGCTCAACTGCGACCGGTCCAGATCCAGGGTCAGCACCTGATGGCCGCGCTCGCCGGGGGTGATATCGGTGATCCGCCCGACCGGGACGCCCTCGAGGCGCACATCCGTGCCGACGATGATGCCGTCGCCGATCTGGGTGGTGGACAACCGGATTCGGAAGGGATCGGGCCGGGTGACGGCCCGGTACCCGTTCCATGCCAGCACGGCGATGACCAGGGCGACCAGCGCGAATGTCCCCGCGCGCAGCGCGGTGCGGGGTGTGGCCCGCACGCCCGGCATGACATAGTTCGGCATCGCGCTCACCCCGTGAATTCGATCGAGGAGCCGACGCCCCACAGCAGCAGGGTGAGCACCATGTCCAGGCCGATGATGGCGACGAAGCTGGCGCGCACGGCGCGCCCGGAGGCGATGCCGACTCCTTCCGGGC
Organism: Nocardia sp. NPDC127526; assembly: GCF_042672265.1. Taxonomy (NCBI): domain Bacteria; kingdom Bacillati; phylum Actinomycetota; class Actinomycetes; order Mycobacteriales; family Nocardiaceae; genus Nocardia; species Nocardia sp. NPDC127526. Next base: position 13,143 of record NZ_JBHXVO010000022.1, read on the forward strand.
CGCCCGCGGCGAAGAATCCGTGGTAGCAGTGGATCAGGATGATCGCGACGGCGAACACCAGGATCTTCAGCACGGCGGCGAGAATGTCTCCGGCACTGGCGAATTGGCTGAAATAGTGGTCGTAGGTGCCGCCCGCCTGCCCGTGCAGCAGCACGATCACGGTCTCGCAGGACAGATAGGACAGGATCAGCGCGATCAGGAAGGTCGGCACAATGGCCACCGCGCCCGCGATGATGCGGGTGGTGACCACGAACGGCACCGAGCGCAGGCCGAGGGATTCGATGGCGTCGATCTCCTCGGAGATGCGCATGGACCCGATCTCGGCGGTCATGCGGCAGCCCGCCTGCGCGGCGAAGCCGATGGCCGCCGCGATCGGCGCCAGCTCACGGGTATTCGCGAAGGCGGACACCACGCCCGCGACCGGGCCCAGCCCGATCATGTCCAGAATCGGGAAGGCCTGGATCGCCACGCCCGCCCCCATCGACACGCCCAGCACGGTCAGCATCGGCACGGTGCCGCCGCCGACCAGAATCGAGCCGCGGCCCCAGGTCATGTCGGTGATGGTGCGCATGGTCTGCGCGCGATAACGGCTCAGCGTCAAGGGAATCGAGGACAGCGCCTGCCAGATGAACAGCAGGGTGAAGCCGAGACCCTCCACCCCGCCGCGCGCCGCGCCGCCGAGGCGTACCGCGGGGCGAGCGAGGACCATCGCTTTCGGCCGGTACGGTGCCGCCATCACGCCAACCTCACCGGAACGAACATCGAAACAATCTGAGTGGCAACGAGATTCACCACGATGATGGCGGCCACCGACAGCACCACCGCGGCATTGACCGCATCGGCCACTCCACGCGGCCCGCCCTTGGCCTCCAGTCCGCGCTGGCAGGCGATGACCACCACCAGAAAGCCGAAGATCAGGGCCTTGCCCAGCGAGATCCAGATATCGGTCAGCGTCGCGAAGGAACCGAAGGTGGCCCAATAGCTTCCGGGCGTCACATGCTGCGCGCCGACCGCCACCGCGTACCCCGCGACCACGCCCACGAAGATGATGAGCACGTTCAGCAGCGGCGCCACCAGCATCATCGCCGCCAGGCGCGGAATGACCAGGCGGTGCACCGGACTGATGCCGAGGGTGCGCAGGGCGTCGATCTCCTCGCGCACCGTGCGCGCCCCGAGATCGGCGGCGATCGCCGAGGCGCCCGCGCCACCCAGCAGCAGGCCGGTGGTCAGCGGCGCGGCCTGCTGGATCACCCCGAGGCCGCCGGCCGCGCCGAGCAGCGAGTCCGCGCCGAGCTGGTGGATGAGATTGCCCACCTGCACGGAGATGACCACCCCGAACGGCACCGCCATCAAGACGGCGGGCACCGCGCTGACGGTGACCAGATACCAACTCTGGGAGAGCATCTCGCGCCATTGGAAGCGCGCCGTCGCGATATCGGTCACCGCCCCGCGTGCGCTCTCCAGGCTCAGATCCACTACTCGCCCGAAGGTGCGCAGGCTGGATGTGGCGGTATCGGTGATGTTGGTGCGAATGATCTGTGCGGCGGTGACGTCCGTCTCCGCGGCCGGATCCCCCTGGACTGACACGACGAGGTCCTCCCTGCAATCAGTGCGAGATTATCAGAATGTGATTCTGATGTCAGTATGTGATTCTGGTTTTTAGAAGGACATGGATAGCAGAATGACGTTCCACCTTCAGTGGTTATGATCTGGCCATGGCATCGACCGACACACAGCCGTCCACGCGACAGGACCGGCGCAAGGCCCGCACGCGCGGGGTGATCCTGGACGCCGCCGAGGAACTGTTCGCCGGCGGCGACGCGGTCACCGTGGAGCAGATCGCCGAGGCCGCCGATGTCGCGATCGCCACCATCTACCAGCACTTCGGCGGTAAGGACCCGCTGTACCTGGCGGTCGTGGAGCGTGCGCTGGAAGCCAATGAGCGGCACATGGTGGCCATCTACGAGTCCGACGCCGAACCGGTGGACCGGCTCATCGAGGCCGCGGGCGCGTATCTGCGGTTCTTCCTCGAATCGCCGCACCTGTTCCGCATGATCCAGTTGCAGCCCGGGCATCTGGCCGCCGATCAGGCCGCGACCCTGGTGGCCGAGCGGATCAACCGCATGAACGCCGCCCTGGTCGCGCTCATCACCGACGGCATTCGCGAGGGCAGCCTGCGCAAGGTGGGCGCGGTCGATACCGCTCGCTTCCTGTGGGGCACCATGAACGGCGTCATCGGGCTCGCCACTCGCCCGGATGCCTTGCGGCTCAGCACTTCCGAACTGCGCGCCACCACCCTGCAGGGGATGGAACTGCTGCTCGAGGGGCTGCTCACCGACCGGCACCGCGGCGCGGACGGGCGTGTCGCGCGCAGGGTGCGACTGCGTCTCAAGCGTGTGGTCGAGGCCGCGACCGATCTGCCGCAAGCGGATTCGCCCCAGCCGAAGCCCGAGCCGACCGCGCCGCGCAGACGGGGCCGCACCACCGCCTGAGCGGCGGGCCGGGTGCGCGGTCGGCTCCGGCATCGCGCCTACCCGGTCCGGTCCATCGGCGTGCGGTCACGGTACGGGCCGGCGTAGGACAGCAGCGCCGGTCGGATGTGCGCGTACGGATCGTCGGCGACGCGCGACACCGCGTCGAAGAGCATGGTGCTGCGGGTGGGCGCGGTGTACGCGGGCCAGTCGGGTCGCGGTGCGCCGGTGCGCGCGAAATGCAGCCAGTGCCCCTGCATCGCGGTGCTCACCCGCTCGATCGCGGCCCCGTCACCGGCCACCAGCGCCCGCGCGATCGGGCGGCGATGCACACCGAACAGGGGCACCAGGTCGAAGCCGTGGAAGGCGCCGATACCGAGCCGGCGCAGCAACGGCGAGGCGTAGTCGAAGCGATACAGGTAGGCCGGGGCGACCGACCGGTGGCCTTCGATCGCGGCCAGGCTGGGCCGCAGGAAGAACAGATCGGTGCCGCACTGCGCCGCGGCACGCGGCAGTCCCGCGTACGCGGCCAGAACCGCTTCGCGCGCTTCGGGATTCGTCGCCGTGAACAGCCGGTCGAGGCGGGCGTCGCTGGTAGCCAGGACGGGTGCGCGGCCGTGCAGGAACAGCTCGTCGCGGTTGGTCCCGATGATCAACGGCACCGGCAGGCCGCGCCCGGCGGCGAGCACGTCGACCGGATTCTCCGGCACCAGGTCGCCGTCGATCACCGGACCGAAGATCATCCGGCTCGGCACCTCCCGCATCAGCGGGATCAGCAGTTTCAGCGCCGCCGCGCTGATGGCCCGCCCCGAGACGGTATCCAGCACGGCGGCAGCGGTTTTCGCCGTCGCGCCGAGATTGCGTACGCAGCGCTCGGCGATCTCGGCCGCGAAGGCGGGCGACAGCGCCGCGTCCACCGGAGCGCTCTGGGCGATGGCCCGATGGAACAGCCCCGCGGCGGCGGGCATGCTCAGCATGGTGGTCACCGACCCGGCGCCCGCCGATTCCCCGAAGATGGTGACATTGTCCGGGTCGCCGCCGAAGGCCGCGATATTGCTCCGCACCCACCGCAGGGCGGCGAGCTGGTCGCGCAGACCGACATTCGTCTCGAAGGTCCGTTGCGGGGTGGAATAACCCGAGAAGTCCACGAATCCGAGGCCATTGAGCCGGTAGTTGACGGTCACGAGGACCACTCCCCCGCGCCGGACCAGCGGTCGCGGATCGTAGAGCGGCCAGCCGGAGCTGCCCTCGAACCATCCGCCGCCGTGGAAGAACACCATCACCGGCCGGGGAGCGTCCGAATGATCCACCGGGGCACAGACATTCACGGTGAGGCAGTCTTCGCTCTGTGGCTGCCGCCGGGCCAGGCCGCGCGGCGCACTGAAGGGATGCGACAGCGCCGCGTACCGGAACGTGGTCGCGTCCCGGACGCCGGGCCACGGCCGCGGCGGGCGGGGTGCGCGCAGTCGAAGCTCGCCGACAGGCGGTGCGGCATACGGGACGGCGTGCCAGGTCAGCACATCACCATCGCGACGGCCGCGCAGCCGCCCCGATTCGACGGTCGCCTCGTCGTCATCGAACCGTCGAGACCTGTTGTCCGGCACTGGTTCTCCTCTGATCTTCGTGGTGTTCGGCTAGGCCGCGGAGCGCGAGCGCCCGCCCAGCGCACCGAGGGTCCGTTCGACGATTCGGCACACCTCGGCATCGACACCGAACTCGCAGTGCGCCGCCGCCACCTCGATGGGCTCGGCTCCGGGGTGGATGGCGGCGCGCGAGGGCACCGTCCAATCGAATCTGCCGAACAGGCACACGCAGGGAATATGCTGGGCCACAGGCTGTTCCAGCTCCATGGCGGTGGCTTCCCAGCAGCCGCCGGCCATGCAGTCGCGGGGCGGCAACGGCAGACCGCGGTCGGCCATGGCCACCAGCAGTTCGGCGAAACGGGTGCCCCCGCGCGAGAGATCGAAGATTCCGCGGATCGGTGCGCCCAGCGTGATCACTCCCGCGACCAGGTCGGGATGGCGTACGCCGAGCATTCTCGCCTGGAGTCCGCCCAGGCTGTGGCCGACCAGCGCCACGGGCCCGCCGGAGCGTTCGGCGCACTCGGCCAATCTGCGCGCCAGCTGGTCGGTCTGTGCGCGCCAGCACTTTTCACGGTGGCCACGCCGGGACGCGAAGGTGCGGTGGCCCCGGGCGCGCAGGTGGCGATGCATGCGGGCCATGCTCCAGTCCGGAGCGGAGCACCCGGGAATCAGCAGTGCGGCGGGCGCCGGCTGCGGCAGCCCGCCGGCCGCCCGCGGCGTGCGGCGCAGCGCTGCCGCGCAGATGCGGCCGATGCCGCACAGCTCGCGCAGCGGTGATCCCGCTACTGCGGGATAGGCATCCGTCGGCACCGAATTGTGTTCGGCCACTTCGATTTCTCCCTGTCGACGTCGTTGTCGCAACAGCTGTCAGGCGTTGATGACGATGCGGCGCTGGCTCAGGTCGTCGAGCCAGTAGGCCCGGTCGTCCTCCACCACCAGCAGTTCCTCGAACTTGGCGCCGAAACCGTCGGCGCGCACATGCGGTTCGATGGCCCAGATGCCCGTCTTGGGGCCGGAGTGCTGTGGGCCGAGCACTTCCGGGAACAACAGCCGGCTCACCGCGGTTCCGAGAAACCCGAGGCCGTGCCAGCTGGGCACGTAGCCCACGATCGGTTCGGGCAGGAACCATTTCAGGCTGCTCGCCACACGGCCGTGATGGTAGACGCGATGGCCGAGTACATGATTCGGGTATCCGGCGGCGGCATTGCCGTAACCGGCGGCCCGGATCTCGTCATCCACCCACTCGAACACGTCGGAGGCCAGTGCCGGATCGGCGAAATGCGCGGGGATGGCCGCGCGCAGATCCGTCAGGAAGTCCTGCGCCCGTTCGAGTTCGGGGTTGTGACCCACACTCACGGTGTAGGCGATGTCGCCGGTGTAGCCCTCGACCACGGGTGCGCAATCGAGGATGACCACGTCCTGCTCGCGCAGGGTCGCCCCGGCGCCCTTGGTGACCGGGCCCCACTCGCCGTCCGGGGCGAGGGTGCGCTCGTGGAAGACCGCGATCGGCTTGTGCAGCATGGTTTTCACGCCGTGGTCGTAGAGCCATTCGATCATCCAGCTACCGGTCTGCGCTTCGGTCCAGCCGGGGCGCAGGTGCTCGGCGACGGCCTGCGCGCAGCGAAAGCCCAGGCCCTGTGCGTGCCGGAATCCGGCGACGTCGGCCGGGCCGAGCAGCCGGGCGGAGGCGGTGCGACGGCCGGAGAGCCAGTCGGTGAGCAAGCCTGCCCGTCTGGGCAGCTTTTCGGTGGTGTGCGGCACGATCGGTCCTTCTCTCGCCGGGGGCTTGTCCGCCGCCCCGGGTGCGCTTCACTATACGATTCGCGCTATGAAAATAGAATCATCTTCTATTAATTTAAGGTTGCTCGATCGCCGTGAGCCGATCACGCAGGTCGCGCTTGAGGATCTTCCCGGACGGATTGCGCGGGATGGCCCCGACGATGACCAGGTCATGGGGCAGCTTGTAGCTCGCGATGCGCTCGGCGCAGAACTCGCGCAGCTCCTCGAGGCCGAGTTCCGCGCCCTCGGCGAGAACGACCACGGCGACGATGCTCTCCCCGTACTCGGGGTGGGAGCGCCCGATGACCGCCGAGTCGACAATGGCCGGATGCGCGGCGATGGCGTTCTCCACCTCGATGGAGTACACATTGCGGCCGCCGGTGATGATCAGGTCCTTGAGCCGGTCCACCAGGGTCATATAGCCGTCGGCGTCGAGGCGAGCCAGGTCGCCGGTGTGCAGCCAGCCGTCGCGGACAGTCTCGGCGGTGGCCTCGGGCTTGTTCCAGTAGCCCTTCATGACGGTTTCGCCGCGCAGGATGAGCTCACCGACCTCACCGGCGGCGACATCCCCGCCATCCGGATCGACGACGCGCGCCTGCATCATCACCAGGGCTTGCCGCCCGCTGGCATCGGGCCGCTCACGCACCTGGTCGCGGGTGCTGAAGATGCCGCCCGGACCGGCCTCGGTCTGCCCGCACAGCTGCAGGAAGTTCACCTCCGGCCAGGTCTCGATCAACTGCTCCACCGCGCTGGCGGGCATGGGCGCGGCGCCGAACATTCCGGTGCGCCACGCGGACAGGTCGCGCGCGGCGGCGTCGGGCCGGCGCAGCAGGAACTGGTACATGGTCGGCACGCCGAAGAACATGGTGATGCGTTCGCGCTCCATGGTGTCGAGCACCTGCGCCGGATCGAATCCGTTGTGCACCACGTGCGTTGCCCCGATCAGGGTGCCGGGAATGAGCATGATGCACAGCTCGGCGGCGTGGTACAGCGGTGCGACGTGCAGGAAACGGTCGCCCTCGGCCATCCCGCAGGTCGCCATGCAGCTCAGGGCGACCCACAGCGCCCGATGGTGATCGAACAACGCGCCCTTGGGATTTCCGGTGGTCCCGGAGGTGTAGAGGATCTGCGCGTCGTCGGATTCGGCGATCTCCACCTCGATCGGAGCGCCGTCATGGGCCGCGGCCAGCGCGAAAAGGTCGGGGAACCCGTCGATTTCGCTCATGCCGAAGACTCGGATCGCTTCGGGCAGCCCGTTCTCGACCGCCTTGCGCACCACCGGCGCTACCGCGGCGTCGAAAACCAGTGCGGCGGCGCCGGAGTCGCGCAGCAGGTAGTCCAGCTCCGGCGCGGCGGAGGCCGGATTGATCGGCACGAAGAGGGCGCCGAGCCGGTGGGCGGCATAGAAGACGATGACGAAGCGATCGGAGTTGGTGGCCATCAGGGCCAGCCGGTCACCCTTGGCGATGCCGTGCTCGGCGAGCACTGCGGCAACCCGATCGACCTCGGCGTCGAGTTCGGCATAGGTGTAGCGACAGTCGCCGAATACCAGCGCCGTGCGATCCGGAACCCGCTTCGCCGTCGCGCGCAGCGTTGCACCGATGGTCGCCATTGATCCTCCGTTGGTTCGGTGATGTGAATCGCGACTAGTGTAACTACGCTCACATATCTTTTGGCAAGCCCCGATATCACGTCCGGCAATCGGAATAAAATTGCAGTTAGAACGCCAACTCTTGCATTGGCAGACTCGATCCGCTTCACTAAGTGAATCACCGCTAGCTAGAAGATGGGACGAGTCATGAGTGGACGCGCAGTGGTCGCCGGGGTGGGGATGGTTCCCTTCACCACGCCCAGCCGATCCGAGACCTATGACGTGATGGGCACCGCCGCGGCACGGGCCGCGCTGGCCGACGCGGGGATCGGATACGAGCGGATCCAGCAGGCCTACGCCGGATACGTCTACGGCGATTCGACCTCCGGGCAGACCGTGATCTACGGTCTCGGCCTGACCGGCATCCCGGTCGTCAATGTCAACAACAACTGCTCGACCGGTTCATCAGCACTGTTCCTGGCCCGCCAGGCCGTCGAGTCCGGGGCCGTGGACGTGGCCCTGGCCGTCGGCTTCGAACAGATGCAGCGCGGTGCGCTGGCCATGGCCTACACCGATCGGCCCAGCCCCTTCGACCGGTTCGACGCGGTCATGGACGAGATCCAGCAACGCGACGAATCACCGTTCGCCGCACAGATGTTCGGTGGCGCGGGGCGGCAGTACGCCGAAAAGTACGGCACCGCACCGGAAACCTTCGCCAAGATCTCGGTGAAGTCGCGCGCACACGCCGCCCACAACCCGTACGCGGTCTTCCGCGATCCGCTGACGGTTTCGGAAGTGCTCGCCTCGCCGCACATCTACGGGCCGCTGACCCGCCTGCAGTGCTGTCCGCCCACCTGCGGCGCGGCCGCCGCAGTACTGGTGAGCGAGAAGTTCGCCAAGGCCCACGGCCTCGACGCGTCGATCGTGATCAAGGCGCAGGCCATGACAACCGATCTGCCGTCCACCTTCGCCGACAGGGATATGACCAAGATCGTCGGCTACGACATGTCGAAAGCCGCCGCCCAGCAGGTATACGAGGCATCGGGGGTGTCCCCCGGCGATATTCGCGTCGTGGAGCTGCACGACTGCTTCACCGCCAACGAACTGCTCAGCTACGAGGCCCTCGGACTCACCCCCGAAGGCACCGCGGAGAAGTTCGTCAACGACGGCGACAACACCTACGGCGGGCGCGTGGTCACCAACCCCTCCGGCGGTCTGCTGTCGAAGGGGCATCCACTCGGCGCGACCGGCTTGGCGCAGTGCGCCGAACTGGTGTGGCAACTGCGCGGACAGGCCGAGGCCCGGCAGGTCGAGGGCGACCTGAAGGTGGCGCTACAGCACAACATCGGGCTCGGCGGCGCGGCCGTGGTGACCCTGTACGAGAAAGTGAGCTGAATCAATGCCCTTGGATCCCAGTGTGATCGGCACCCAGTTGCCGCCCACCACCCTGACCGTGGACGCGGGCCGGTTGCGGTTCTTCGCCAAGGCCATCGGCGAGACCGATCCGGTCTTCACCGACCCGGAGGCGGCGCGAGCGGCCGGATACCCGAATCTGCCGGTGCCCCCGACCTTCCTGTTCGGCATCGAACTCGAGCAGCCGGACCCGTTCGAATGGCTGGCCGGCCTGGGCGTGGACCTGCGCCGCGTCCTGCACGGCGAACAGTCGTTCACCTACCACGCCACGGCGGTGGCCGGTGACGTGCTCACCGCCGCCCCCGTCATCGGGAACGTCTACAGCAAGAAGGGCGGGGCGCTCGAGTTCATCGAGAAGACCTCGACCGTCACCCGAGCCGACGGCGAGCTCGTGGCCGAACTGAAAAGCGTTCTTGTCGTGCGCAATCCGGAGGTAGCGAAGTGACCGCGGCAACCATCGAGGTCGGCACCGAACTGCCCGCCCTGACCCTCGCCCCGATCTCGCGCACCACCCTGGCGCTGTTCGCCGGGGCATCGGGCGATCACAACCCCATGCACGTCGACATCGACGTCGCGAAATCCGGGGGGCTCGACGACGTTTTCGCGCACGGCATGCTGTCCATGGCCTATCTGGGCAGACTGCTCACCGACTGGGTGGGGCCCGCGGGCCTGCGCGAGTTCCGGGTGCGATTCGCCGCCCTCACGCCCGTGCTCGGGCAGCCCAGCGCGACAGGGAAAGTCGTCGCCCTCGACGAGGTGGACGGCCAACGCCGCGCCACCGTCGAACTGACCGTCGCGCTCGACGACGGCACCGTCACACTCACCGGCGACGCCGTCGTCGTGCTGCACTGAAAGGTCTGATACGCCATGGGAAATCTCGAAGGCAAGGTCGCCATCGTCTCCGGTTCGGGGCGCGGCATCGGGCGTGAGATCGCGCTCAAGCTGGCTACCGAAGGGGCCCGGGTCGTGGTCAACGATCTGGACGCCGATCCGGCCAAGGACACCGTCGCCGCGATCGAAGCCGCAGGGGGGCAGGCGATCGCGTGCACCGGCAGTGTCACCGACGACGACTTCGCCGAGCGTTTCGTCCAGACGGCGGTCGAGGGGTTCGGCGGACTGGACATCATCGTCAACAATGCCGGATACACCTGGGACTCGGTCATCCAGAAGATGACCGATGAGCAGTGGGACGCCATCCTCGACGTCCACCTCAAGGCCCCGTTCCGGATTCTGCGGGCCGCGCAGCCGGTGATCGCGGCACAGGTGAAGCGCGCCAAGGACGCCGGGGAGCCGATCCCGTGCCGCAAGGTCGTCAACATCTCCTCGCTCGCGGGCACCGGAGGCAATGCGGGACAGGCGAATTACTCCTCCGCCAAGGCCGGTGTGCTCGGTCTGACCAAGACGCTGTCGAAGGAGTGGGGCCGCTACAACGTCACCGTCAACGCGGTCGCGTTCGGATTCATCAAGACCCGTCTCACCGAGGCCAGCGCGGCGGGCGACAGCACCATCGACGTGCAGGGCCGCCAGCTCAAGGTGGGCGTGAACCCGGACCTGCTCTCGGCCATGGAACGCATGATCCCGCTGGGGCGCGCCGGTGTGCCGAGCGAAGCAGCGGGTGCGGTGTATCTGTTCTGCACCCCCGAATCCGATTACGTCAGCGGGCAGACCCTGGTCTGCGGCGGCGGATTCAATTTCTGAGGTGCGCATGACCACAACCGAGCACCGGTCCCCCTGGCTCGACGACGAGGTCGCCGCCCTGCGGGACATGGCGACCAAATTCTTCCAAGCCGAACTGCTCCCGCATCAGGAGCGCTTCGCCGAGCAGAAGTACGTGGATCGCGAATTCTGGTACAAGGCAGGCGAACTCGGACTGCTGTGCACCTCCATTCCCGAGCAGTACGGCGGCGGAGGCGGGACCTTCGCACACGACTTCGCGGTATTCGACGCTCAATATCGACTGGGCGACACCGGATTCGGCAATATGGTGCACAGCGGACTGGTCGCGCACTACCTGCTCGCCTACGGCACCGAGGAGCAGAAGCTGCGCTGGCTGCCGCGCATGGCCGGCGGTGAACTGGTCGGGGCCATCGCCATGACCGAGCCGGGTGCCGGCTCGGATCTGAAGGCTTTGCGCACGAGCGCGATTCGCGACGGTGACCACTATGTGATCAACGGCGCCAAAACCTTCATCTCCAATGGCAAGCACGCCGGATTGGTGATCGTGGTCGCCAAGACCGATCCGGCGGCGGGAGCCAAGGGGATCTCGCTGCTCGTGGTCGAGACCGCCGACGCACCCGGCTATCGGGTGGGCCGGGTGCTCGACAAGGTCGGGATGAAGGGCCAGGACACCGCCGAACTGTTCTTCGACGATGTCCGGGTTCCCGCGGCCAACCTGCTCGGGGACGCGGGCGCGGGCTTCGGCTACCTCATGCGGCAGCTGGCCCACGAACGCCTGGTCATCGCCGTGGGCGCGGCGGCGGCCACAGAAGCCGCCGTCGCGCTCACGGTGCGATACACCAAGGAGCGCAAGGCCTTCGGCGCACCCCTGTTCGACATGCAGAACACGCGATTCGAACTCGCCGAATGCGCCACCCTCGCGCGGGTGTCACGAGTCTTCGTCGACGACTGCGTCCACCGGCATCTGCGCGGCGACCTGGACGGCGCGACGGCGTCCATGGCCAAGGCGTACAGCACCGAGATCCAGGGACAGGTCGTCGACCGCTGCGTGCAGCTGTTCGGCGGCTACGGCTACATGCTCGAATACCCGATCGCGCGCATGTACGCCGACGCCCGGGTGCAGCGCATCTACGCGGGAGCCAATGAGGTCATGAAGGAACTCGTCGCCCGCTCACTGTGAGCACGAATGCCCCTCGCCGCTCGGGGGGACGAGGGGCATTCGGTAGCGTGCCACGAGGCACCGGCCCGGCCGGTGACCGCGAGGACTGGAGGTAGCACCGGAATGGCAAAGGCGGCCGGCGAGCAGGCCCTCATCGCCCCCGCGCGTGGCACCCGACCCGGAAACCGGCGTCAGCTCATCGTGGCGGCGGCCGCGGATCTGTTCTACCGCAAGGGCTATGCGGTGGTGAGCATGGCCGAGGTGGCCGACGCCGTCGCCATCGGACCGTCCGCGCTCTACCGCCACTTCCGCGGTAAGCAGGAGCTGCTGGCCACGGTCGTGCTGGCGGCCCTGGAGAACACGGACAGCGCCCTCGCGAGCGCGTCCGCCGCCGACGTCCAATCCCGGCTTGCCGCGGCTGCCCTCGAACACCGCTCGGTCGGTGTGCTGTGGCGGCGCGAGACGCGCAATCTCTCCCCCGACCAGCGCGCGGCACTGCGCACCGTCACCCAGCGGATCGGAGCCAGGCTGGCCGAACTGGTCGGCGAGCGCCGTCCGGACCTGCGCCCCGCCGCAGCCGACCTGCTGGCGCGCTGCGCCCTGGCCGTGGCCAACAGCGTGTCGTTCCACAGCCTCTCGCTCCCCGAACCCGGCTTGACCGCACTGCTCGCCGAATTGGTCGGCGCGACCATCGACGCACCCGTCGACCTGCCGGACGCCGCGGCACACTCCCCCGCGCGCACGGGACTCACCGCGACCGGGTCACGCCGTGAAACCATCCTCACCGAGGCCGCGAAGCTCTTCGCGCGCAACGGTTTCACCGCGGTGGGCATCGACGACATCGGTGCGGCCGTCGGCATCGCCGGTCCCAGTCTCTACAACCACTTCGCCACGAAGACCGACATCCTGCTGGCCGCCGTCTTCCGCGGCGACGCCTGGTTGCGCATGGACATGACCCGCGCCCTGGCCCGCGCCACCGACCCCGCCGACGGTCTGCACCGTCTCTTCGACAGCTACCGCGCCTTCGCCTTCGAAAACCCCGACCTGGTCCAGCTTCTCGTCACCGAGGCCGTGCACCTGCCCGAGGACGCCCGCCACCGCGCCCGCGTCGCCCAGCACGCCTACATCGCCGAATGGGTCGACCTCGTCCGCAGCGTCCACCCCGACTGGAACCAAGCCACCGCCCGCATCCGCGTCCAAGCGGCGCAGACGATGTGCAACGAGATCGCCCTGACCACCCGCGCCACTCCGCCACCCGACCTCATTTCACCACTGGCCACGATCGGCGACCGCCTCCTCGGCATTTCTCAGCCGAATCGGTGAGCGGGGTGCCCGACCGAAGCTGAGGCAGAACGAGACCGCACTTGACCGGCCCCGATCCGAGGGCTAGCGTCAGGCGCATGAACCCCTACAGCCAGTCTGTAGGCGGACAAAGTGTGACAAAGTCCCTGATGGCGCACTTCAAGACCAAGAAGAAGGCCCCTCGGCACCACGCCGAGGGGCCTTCTTCCATGTTGCCCACCGAATGCTCCCGAGCCCACCTCGCGCCGGCCAACCGCCCCTCATGGCATCGAACCGCGAATCCGACTGGTGCATAACGATTTAGCAACCGTGGCCCGGATCGCGCCCGGGAAGTGCCGACAGCGTGACGCACGTAACACGTCGATGCGATCTTGCTATCACACGGTTATGACCTACCAGCAGCCCCCGCCGGGGCAATATCCCCAAGCTCCGCCCCCGCCGCCCCCACGCCGCAGCAACGCGGTCCTGTGGGTCGTACTCGGCGCGATCGGGGGCCTCATCCTGCTGTGCGGAGGATGCCTCGGGCTGGTCGCGGTGACCATGAAGGACACCGCCATAAACAACGCCCCAGGCAGTTCCGCGCCGGCCGCCGAAGACGACACGGCCCCCGCCGGCACCCCGGTGCGCGACGGCAGATTCGAATTCCTCGTGACCGGCGTCGACCGCGATGTCCCATCCGTCGGAGACAACCCCTACCTCGCGAAGACCGCCCAGGGCGTCTACGTCCTGGTGCACGTCAACATCACCAATATCGCCACCGGCCCGCAAAGCTACCTCGGCAACAATCAGAAGCTGATCGACGACCAGGGCCGCGAGTTCACCAACGACACCGGCGCAGAGGTCAATCTCAATGCCCCCGACCTCCTGTTTACCGAGATCAACCCGGGCAACACGATCTCGGTCCTCATCGCCTTCGACTTACCGCCCGGAACCGTCCCCACCGCAATCGAATTCCACGATTCGATGTTCTCCGAAGGCACCCGAGTCGCACTGCCATAAGACCGCCCAGCAGGTAATGGTGCACGACGAGGGGTGCACCATTACCTGCTCGGCTGCAGGGCCTTTCAGGTTGGAGACGGACCCCTCGCGCGGGGGTGGGGTTGGTCATAGGCTGGCGCGGTGGAATCCGGGCGGACGGTGGTCGACGGGCGGTTCGAGGTGCTCGAGGCGCTGGGTAGCGGTGGGATGGGGACGGTGTGGCGGGCCTATGACCTGGTGCTGCATCGGGAAGTGGCGTTGAAGGAAGTGTTGGCGGCGGAGGGCGGGACGGGAGGGGCGGGGGCGGCGCAGCGGGAGCGGGTGTTGCGGGAGGCTCGGGCGCTGGCGCGGATTCGGCATCCCAATGTGGTGGCCGTGCATCATATTGTGGACAGTCCGGCGTCGGCGCATCCGTGGATCGTGATGGAGTTGGTGCGGGGGCGGAGTCTGGCTGATCGGCTCGAATACGGGCCGATGAATGCGGTCGAGGTCGCGCAGCTGGGGCGGGGGATGCTGGCGGCGCTGCGGGCCGCGCATGCGGTGGGGGTGCTGCATCGGGATATCAAGCCGGCGAATGTGCTGTTGCGCGAGGATGGTTCGCCGGTGCTCACCGATTTCGGGATTGCCGCTGTCGAGGGGTTGCATGGGCTCACCTCGACCGGGAGCGTGGTCGGGTCGCTGGATTATGTTGCGCCGGAACGGCTCGACAGTCGGGAGGGACATCCCGCCTCGGATCTGTGGTCGCTCGGGCTGCTGCTGTATGTCGCGGTGGAGGGCTATCACCCGCTGCGGCGGGAGACGACGGCCGCCACGCTCGCGGCCGTGGTGCGGGGGGATGTGCCGCCGCCGCGGCAGGCCGGGCCGCTCACCCCCGTGCTACGGGCGCTCCTGGTCACAGACCCGGATCGACGGCCGTCACTCGAGCGGGCGGACGCCATGCTCGCGCAGGCGGCCGGGGCCGCCGCGCCGTTGCCGTCGACGCCTGCCGAGTCCGCGCCTTGGCCTTCGCCCGGCGGGTCCGCGCCCTGGCCGGCGCCTGCCGCATCCGCGCCGATTTCGTCCGCAGCCGAACCGAGGCAGGTCGTTCGCCCGAGGGTAGGCAAGCGTTGGGTGCCGGTTGGGGTTGCGGCTGTTGTGGTGGTGGCGGGGTTGGTGGCGGCGGTGGCGTTGTGGCCGGATCGGTCCGGGTCGCAGGCGAATCCGGGCCTGTCCCCCGAGACCAGTCAGGCGCCGGGTGGTCGGCAGCCTGCGGGTGCGGTTGTCACCACGGCGGCGAAATCGGGGAATGCCGTGGATCTGCTTACGCCTGATGGGATTCGGCAGGTGGTTGCGGCGTTCGAGAATGCGTCCGGGGTGCAGGAATTCAGCGAGGTGACCTTCTATCCGGAGTATGCCAATGCCGGGATGCCGATCTCGGCGGGGTCGAAGCGGTATGACAGCTATACCTATCGGGATGGGGGCGTGAGCAAGCAGGGGCCGGGTGGGACCTTGTCGGGGAGCGAGACCACGGTGGTGTTGAGTTCGATCGATTGGGGTGTGCTGCCGGGGTTGCTCGAGGCGGCGGATCAGCAGCTCAATGTGCCCGATGCGACCATGCGGTATGTGATTGTCGATCCGGCGTGGACCTTCAATGACGATCGGCCGACCATCATGGTTTATCTGATCGATGCCTACAGCGGCGCGGCGTATCTGGCCGCCGACCTGGACGGCACCGTGGTGAAGGTCTATCCGAGGGAGAGCTGAATCCGCCCTGTAATCGAGATCACAATAGCGGCGGGTTAGCCTGCGACTTACCGTCGAGTAGTACGCCAACGGACGTGAGGCGCTCGATGACAGCTGGTCGATCGATGTTCCGGGCCTGGTGGCGAGACCGTGTCGACTACCGCGGCTTGGTCAAGACCTTCGAATCCCATTCGGCGCTGAGCAGATTCAAGTTCATGCTCGGCGCCGGCGGCATCGTCATGCTCGCGATCGCCCTGCTGGCAATGGTCTCCCAGCACGAGCTGACCGGCCGGGGCGGGGTGGCGCAGGGGCTGCTGGAGGCGGCCGTCGCGGGCATCTGGACCTGCCGGTGGTGGTTCCTGCCGTGGCCGCGCGAGTTCGAATCGCTGATCTGGATCGCGCTGTTCGATCTCGACGCGATCGTCAACAGCCTCGTGGTGCGCGACCCGGTCATCGGCGTGCTGGGCCTCGTGCTGCTCGTGGCGATGGGCGCGTACGTGACGGTGTTCCACGGCCCGCGCGTGCTGGCGATCCATATCGGCGCGGCCCTGCTGGCGAGCACGATCCTGGCGGTCCGCATGTTCACCCTCGCCGAGGGCATCGCCGTGGTCCTGGTCATCTTCGTGGTCGCCGGGGTCATGCTGCCGTTCATGCAGTTCAGCCACTGGCTGCTGCGCATGGACGCTCTCACCGATCCCCTCACCCATCTGCTGAACCGCCGCGGCCTCGACTCCTATCTGTTCGCCCACATCGACCGCTGCCACCGCCGCACCGCCTACGTCGCCACCCTCGACCTGGACCGCTTCAAATCGGTCAACGACACCTTCGGCCACCCCTTCGGCGACGAGGTCCTGGTCCGCACCGCCGACCGCCTCCGCACCACCGCCGCACCCAGAACCCTCATCGCCCGCACCGGCGGCGAGGAATTCGTCGTCGTCGGCTACTTGCGTGAACCCGCCGCCACCGTCGGCGAACAACTCCGCCGGGCGGTCGAGACCATGCCCAACCTGCCCACCCCCATCACCGCCAGCGTCGGCGTGGCGGTCTTCGACGCCTCCCACCCCGGCGCGAACTACACCGAGGCCACCCACCGCCACCTCATGCGCGCCTCGGATTCGGCGATGTACCGGGCGAAACACCTCGGCGGCAATACGGTGGTCATAGCCCCGCCGCCCCCGGTGGTCATAGCCCCGCCCCGTCGGCGGCATGCCGAATCCGATTCACCAACTCCATAATTCCGACCGGACGGCCCGTATCCACCACAACGACGGGGCAGACCCCGAGCGGCGCACCCCACACCGCCCACCGCTCCCAATCCTCGGCCAGCCGCCGGCCATCGGCATGAATCGCCGCCCGGCGGCGCCGCGCATACCGGGTCCTCGCCACCTCGGCGGGCAGGTCACACCACACCTCCACAACCCGCTTCGCCCCCGAGATGGCGATACCCGCCCTCGCGAACTCCAGATCCCGCGGCTTGAACCACCACGAATCGACGATCACCGGCTCGGCGATCTCCCGAGCCAGCGTCCAGATGATGTCCATGGCCCGACCCCCCAGCGCCGCCGCATCGACACGCTCATCGGCACGCCCCGCCAGGGCCTCCTTCACATCATCCTTCGATAACAGGCAGCCCCCGAGCACCACCGCCAACGATCGCCCCAGCGTCGTCTTCCCCGACCCCGGCAATCCATTGACCAGCACCAAGAGCTGCCCCACCACAACATCATCACCCCACCGGCGAGATCGGCGAGCAGGTTATGGCGCAGGCGAATCGGGCATCAGTTGACCCAGGGCGGGTTGACGATGGTGCCGTCGGCCAGTTCACCGGTGAAGCCGACCGAGGTGGTGACCAGGACGGTGGCGGGGTGGTCGGTGGGGTTGCTCAGGCCGATGGCGGAGCCTGCCAGGGCGACGGCGGCGTCGCCCGGGGACAGGGTGGAGTGTTCGCCGTCGATGGTGATGACAGCCGAGCCCTGCAGCAGGACGAAGACCTCCTCGCGGTGGATGGTGTGGGGGACGCCCTCGGTGCCGGGGGCCACCTCGACGCGCCAGGTGCAGAGTTCCCTGCTGCCGAGGGACGGGCGGACGAGGGAGGTGAAGCGGGCGTTGTGCAGGTCGAAGGATTGGGCGTCGGCGGAGCGGGTCATGGGCATGTTCGAATCCTTTGGTCAAGTAACTTGTCTATATAGTCAAGCTTGTTGACTTTCTTGTCAAGTGTCAAGATTTGGGCATGACCGGTTTCGCTGGGGATCTGCCACTGCTGTTGCTCGCGGCCGCGGCGGAGGTCACCGATGCCATTCACGCGGGCGTCGTGGCGGCGGGGTTCACCGATGTGCGGCCGGCGCACGGGTTCGCGTTCGTGCGGATGGCGCCGGACGGGGCGACGGTGGGTGAGATCGCCGAGCATTTGGGGGTGACCAAGCAGGCGGCCAGTCAGTTGGTCGAGGAGCTGGTGAAAAAGGGGTATGCGGAACGGAATCCACATCCGCACGATGCGCGGGCGCGATTGATCACGCTGACCGAGCGAGGGTGGGCTTGTACGCGGGCGGCGGATGCGGCTGTCGCGCGGTTCACCGACCGGTGGGCGCGAACGCTCGGACCGGACGCGGTGGTGGGACTGCGCAATATGCTGACGCACGTGGTGACGCCGGGGCGGGTGCGGCCCGCGGCGTGGTGAGGACCCCGGACAGGTGCGGCCGATCGTGATCAAGCCGTGCGGCGCGCCGCCGTGCTCAGCGCGGGGCGGTGACCAGCGATTTTGCTAGCTTCGCGGGGTGGACCCGAATCAGGTTCGGCCGCCGGAGGAGTCCGTGTCACCGCGCACCGCGCGGTGGGTGATCGCGCTCTGCATGGTCGCCTTGATCGGGTCGCTGGCGGGGATCGGGTATCTCGGATTCACCGAGTTGCGACAGGGGCATGACGACCAGAGGCGAGTCTCCAGCGTCGCGGCCGGAATGAGCTTCGTGCCGCCCGACGGATGGGAGGCGGTGCCACAGGACGGGGACGACAATCTCGTCTTCGGGCAGGCCGCACTGCAGCCGACGGGTGAGGATGCGGACGGGATGATCCTGCTGGGGAGGCTCGACGAATCGCTGTTCGCCGCCGCGGAATCCGATAACGGGCGGGCGGCGTGCTTTCTCGCGTCCGGGATGGGCGAGTTCTTCTTCCCGGACACCGGCCGCCGGGTGAACAACGAGACCGAGGACGTGAAAGGCCGTGCGGTGAGCGGGAAGTCATGCTTCTACCGTGTCGAGTTCGAGAGTTCGGCCAGCGCGCAGGCGGAGGTGTACGCGGCCGTGGTGCAGGACGGCGACCAGCGGTGGTGGATCACCTGGCTCGGGAATTCCACAGCGCCCGTGGATCGGTCGGCAGCCTTGCGGCTCGCCGAATCCATTCGTCCGCTGTAGAACTCAGCCCAGTTCGAGGGTGGTGACCCCGAAAACCTTTTCCGTACAGTGTGTTCGAGTCGGACCGGTGTACATCCGCGCGGTTTCGAAGCTCGGGGTCAGGCCGGCTTCCCGCATGAGCCAGACGGCTCGATCATTGGACAGCGGCACATCCACCGCCAGTGTGACCCCTCCCGCCAGCGCCGAAAGCAGCTGGCGCGCATCGGTATCGGAATCGGCGAACAACGGACCCACCCGCACCTCGTCCCGCGCCGGGCGGGAGGTCGCGAAGCCGGTCAGCGTGCCGTCCACGATGCGCACGACCGTGCGATGACCGGATTCGGCGAGCCAGGCCGACAGGAATTCCGGCCGATCGGCCGGCAGGCAGGCGGAGTCGTAGCGATGCAGGGCCGGAATATCGCCGGGCTCCAGCGCGCGCACGGTCGAATCCGGTGGCGGCAGATCCGGAATGCCCACGAATCGCGCACTGTGGTAAGCGAGTTCGAATCCGCTCCGCCGGTAGTTGTCCTGTTGATCGGGCACCCCGTCGAGCCCGACGACCCGGTGACCGGCGTGCTCGAGACCGGCCTGCCAGGTCACCATGCCGAGCCCCAGCCCGCGCAGATCGGGCCGCACGAGATAGAACCCCAGGAAGGCGTAGTCGCTCCCGTAGTTGACCACCGAGATCGCGGAGACGGGCGCGCCGTCCACATATCCGAGGAAGAATCCCTCCGGATCCTGGGCGAAGAACGCGCCGGCGTCCCGCTCCCCCGGATTCCAGCCCTCCGCGGCAGCCCATTCCTTCACGGTCGCCCATTCGGCGGGCGTGGCCCGGGCGATGACGAGGTCCGCGGGTCCGATTCCGGTGTCCGGCATACGTTCACGGTAGCCGCAACCGGGCCGCAATCGCCGCCACTCGCGCCAAGTCGGCCGCGCATCGCCCGGGACGGTGCTGCCGCGTCGGGCCACGCGGCAGCACCTCCCCTCCCCCCGGGCCTATCCGGCGATCGACGCGCTGCGCGCGAACGACGATTGCGCGGCCAGTCCCGCACCGGCCGCCAGGGCCAGGCACAACGGCGCGTAGACGGCCAGCTCCAGCGTCCAGTAGATCTCGTCGAACCCGGCCGCCACGGCCGAGCCGGCACCGGCCACGCCGCGCGCCCCGAGGACTCCGGCCACACCCCACGCGGCCAGGCGCGGCAACCGGCGGTCGTCGACGGTGGCCGCGCCCACCGCCCCCGCGGCGGCGACGAGCAGCCCGGCGACCACGTAAGTCAGTCCGGCCGAGGGGAGTTCGGAGTTGGGACCGACGACGCGCTGGGCGAGGGTGGCGTCGTCGTGGCCGGGCCAGCGCCAGCCCAGCGCCCAGGCGAGGTGAATGCCCGCGATACCGGCCAGGGCGGCGGCGCTGGTCCAGCCGGCGCGGCGGGCGGTGCGGGGGTCGGGCCGCCACGCGCGGCGGCGCAGCGCGAGATCGGACCACAGCGTCTTCTTGCGGATTGTCGTCATTGGAATCTCCGGCTGTCTCACCATACGCTACCGTATGGTCGCTGCCCATACGGTAGCGTATGGTTCGTGGCATTGTCGAGAGAGAACTGGATCCAGGCCGCCCTGCTGGCCATTGCCGAGAACGGGACCAAAGGGGTCGCCGTCGAGCCGCTGGCCACCCGGCTCGGGACCACGAAGGGCAGCTTCTACTGGCATTTCTCCAATCGCGAGGCCCTGCTCACCGCCACCCTCGAGCATTGGGAACGCGAGATGACCGATGCGCTCATCGAGCAGCTCGGGACCCTCGGGGATCCGGTGGAGCGCCTGCGCAAGCTGCTGGTCGTCGCCATGGACGACGAGGATCCGGTGCGTCCGGTGGACCTGGCGCTGGTCTCCGCGGGCAGCGATCCCGTGGTGCGCCCCTACCTCGATCGCGTGCAGCAGAAGCGACTCACCTTCCTGGAACGCTGTTTTCGCGAGATGAAGCTCACCCCCACCCAGTCCCGCCATCGCGCCCGCCTGGCCTATGGCGCCTACCTCGGCTGGTTCGAGCTCACCCGCTCCCAGTCCGGCGCCCCGCCGTCCCGCCGCGATCTGATCGGCTATCAGCGCACGGTCATCGACCTGCTGACCCGGCCCGACCACTAGGCCCGGCCGGAGGTGTCGGCCCGCTGCGGTAGGGTCGGGCACCAGAACGAACCACTTTGACCTGCGGGGTTGCGATATGGCCGACTACGCACACTCCGATCACGCGAGCCGCAGCCGTGCGGAGAAGGCCCGACGACTGGCGGCCTACATCTGGGCGCGCGGCATTACCGGCCCGGAGCTGCTGGAGCTGCCCATGCCGCAGCGCCGCAAGCTGGCGCGCGCGGCCGACGCCAATCCGCCGAGCACCGACGAGACCTGGCAGGCGGTGGCGCGGCTGCTGGCCGAGAAGGACGCCTGGGCCGCGCGCCACCCGGACCATCCGGCGGCGCGGCGAGAACATTCCGACGAGAAGATCCTGTGGGTGAAACCGCCGGTCAAGCCCTGGGAGTAGGGCGAATCGCGGGGCGCCCGGCCCTTGACAGCAAGAAATGAACCGGGGTTCACTGCTTGAGTGTCACCCGATTACGAGAACCACGCCGGGACCCGGCCGGCCGCCTGGCGCGATGACCTGACCGGCGGGGACGACTCGCTGTTCGCCGACCGCCCCGAGCCGGCGGGCGAATTCACCGGCCGCACACTGACTTACGAGGTGACGGGCCGGATCGCGCGAATCACCTTCAACCGCCCCGAGCAGGGCAATGCCATCACCTCGGACACCCCGGTCGAGCTGGCCGCCGCGGTCGAGCGGGCCGATCTGGACCCGCGCGTGCACGTGATCGTGGTCAGCGGGCGCGGTAAGGGATTCTGCGGCGGATACGACCTGTCGATCTTCGCCGAGAACGGCTTCGAGCCCACCCCGGGCGCACAGCCGGCGGAGGGCACCGTGCTCGACCCCGTCGTCCAGGGCCGCAATCACAATCCCTGGGGCACTTGGGATCCCATGGTCGACTACGCCATGATGTCGCGCTTCAACCGCGGTTTCTCCAGTCTGCTGCACGCCAATAAGCCGACGGTGGCCAAGGTGCACGGCTTCGCCATCGCGGGCGGCACCGATATCGCCCTGTTCGCCGATCAGATCATCTGCGCCGAGGACGCCCGCTTCGGCTACCCGCCCACCCGCACCTGGGGCATTCCCGCGGCCGGCATGTGGGCGCACCGCGTCGGCGATCAGCGCGCCAAACGCCTGCTCTTCACCGGCGACAGCCTCAGCGGCACCCAGGCCGCCGAATGGGGCCTGGCCATCGAGGCCCCGCCCGCCGAGGACCTCGACGACCGCACCGAGGATCTGCTGCACCGCATTTCGCAGGTCCCCATCAACCAGCTCGTCATGGCGAAGCTGGCCCTCAACAGCGCGCTGCTGAGCCAGGGCGTGGCGACCTCCGGCATGATCAGCACGGTCTTCGACGGCATCTCCCGCCACACCCGCGAGGGCTACGCCTTCCAGATGCGCGCCGCCACAGCCGGTTTCCGCGAAGCCGTGCGCGAACGCGACGAACCGTTCGGCGACTGGAAGCGCGCCCAGTTCAGCAAACCCGCGGAGTAGGCGGGCGCTCAGTCGAGAGTTCGCTTCGTCATTCCGGCGCGCTTGTGGCCGGAATCCACCACGTCGTCGGAGATCCCGGCCAAACCCACGCCGGGATGACGAGCGGCATCACCCGCCTCACTCCACCGGTCCAGCGCCGAACGCGCGTTACCGGTCCGATTCCACTCGTCCAGCGCGGAACGCACCCGCCGCTGATCCAAGGATCCGCGAAGTCGCTGTCGCGCAGCCGGAATGGGCTCCAATGCCGATCCCGTCCGCACGACGCGCTCCGGCGCGAACGGATAACCGGTCGCCAGCCCGCGCAGGCCGAGCGTGAGCGCCTCACCGAGCAGGCTCACGCCGATGGCCAGCTGCATCGGCCGCACGTCCTCGTGTGCGCCCAAGTGCGCGCTCAGAATGCTCACGCCCGCGTTCACCGCGAGCGAGACCATCCAGACGGCCAGCGTCCACACCGTGTATCGCTGCCACAGCACGCCGTCGCGGGTGAGCAGCCGGATGGTGGTGCCGCGTGCCGCGCCGAATCCGAACCCGATCAGCGATCCGGCGATGATCCACGCGAGGTCCGCGCCGGTCGGGTGGTGCTGTATCAGACCGTGAATCCCGATGGCCAGCAAGACGATCGGCGGCACGGCGGTGTCCCTGGCATTGAGCGGCTCGCCCGCGAACCGCTTGACGATCACGTAGATCAGCAGACCGGTCCCGATGGCGATGATCAGCGGCGTACTCATCGGGCGACCCCCCGCGATTCACGAAATAGCACGGACATGCCATTTAAAATAGCTTGTGCGTGCTATAAAAACAATCGCACCGGGTGCCGACCGGATCCCCGGCCCGAGCGAGAACGTAGGATCGCTGCCCATGCCCAAGATCGTGGATCCGACCGAACGCCGAAAGGCCGTCGCCGACGCGGTATTCCGGGTCGTGGCCCACGAGGGCGTCGAGAGCGCCTCGCTGCGCCGCGTCGCAGCGGAGGCCGGGCTGGCCATCGGCTCGGTACGCCACTATTTCGGCAGCCACGCCGAACTGCTGAGTTTCGCACTCGCGGAACTCGATTCCCGGGTGACCGACCGGGTGCTGCGCCATCTCGCGGAGTTCTTCCCGGACAGCGGGGCCGCGCCGCCCAGGGTCCCGGGCAGCCACGCCGAACGCATCCTGCTCGAACTACTCCCCCTCGACGAGCCCCGCTTCGAGGAATCGGCGGTGTGGCTGGCGTTCACCACCGCCGCGCGCTCGCGACCGGAGCTCGCCGAACTGGCCGTCCGGCCGCTGACCGGCGTACGGTCGCTGGTACACCGCGTGCTGTCGGCAATGGCCGGCGCGGGGGTGCTGCACGGCGCGACCGGCGACCTCGAACGCGAGACCGACCGGCTGGCAGCGCTATTGGACGGACTCGCCCTGGCCGCGGTGGTCGATCCCGATCGCCGCGATCCGGACGCCATGCGGGCCGTACTCCGGCTGCATCTCGCGAGCCTGACCGGCAGCGCTCAGCCGTCGCACTGATACCCCGGGCGGATATCAGACCCCGCCGGGCAGGTCCGTCCGCTCGACCTCCGCCACGACCTTCTCCCCCAGCGACCGCAGCGCCGCCGCCTCGCGCTCGGTCATATCGTCGATGAACAACCGCCGCACCAGCAGAACATGGTTCGGCGCAGCGGTTTCCAGCGCCAGGCGGCCCGCATCGGTGAGGTGCACCTCCCGGCCCCGGGCGTCGTCGGCGGCCTGGCAGCGGTCGACAAGACCGCGCGTGGCCATTCGGGTCAGATGCTTGGACAAGCGGCTCTTGTCCCAGCAGATCTCCGCGCCCAATTCCTTGGCGCGCATGGTGCCGCCGGCCGCCGAGAGCGCCACCAGTACTTCGTAGTCGGACGGCGAGAGCCCGTCCTCGGCCAATCCGGCGGCAATGGCGGCGTCGAGGCGCTGCCGGAGCCGGATGTACGCCTGCCAGGTCGTCTGTTCCTCATCGGTCAGCCAGCGCGTCATGGAATACATCTTAACTACGCTTGGTTGATATGGACACCAATGGTGGAAACGGAACGACCGCCGCGGCGATATGAATATTCGAGCCGGACGAATGGGACATATTCCGGCAGAACATATTCCAAATCAGCATTAGGTCATTTACCAGGATAAATAGCCCATCCGGTTGACAATGCAACGGTCCGCCAGAACAGTAGACGCCGGACCCGGACCGGCCACCGTGCCGAACCTCCGCGCAGCGGTGGCATCCGCGCCGAACCGGGCCGCTACCAACCTATTGCGCCGACATTGAGGAATACATGAACGTTCGCCGGCTTCTCGTCACCGCCAGCGTCGCGGGACTGACGACCCTCGCAGCCCCTTCCGCCATTGCCTTCGCCGATGTTCCCACCGGTTCGTCCGGCACCGGCTCGTCCACCATCGACACCGGTTCCGGCGCCACCGGGTCGGCGAACCTGGCTCAGACCGGTTCGGCCGGTGGGTCGTTCAAGAACTGCGACGAGGCCCGGGCCGCCGGCCGGGCTCCGCTCTTCCGCGGCGAGCCGGGCTACGGTCCGCACCTGGACCCCGATGGCGATGGATTCGCCTGCCCCACGGTCTAGTTCGTCCCGAATACGAAGAACACCCGATGTCCTGATGGACATCGGGTGCTTCTTTTCTCGCCGCGCTCAGCGGCGGAAGATCTTCACCAGCGTCAGCAGGACGATCAGGGCGCCCGCGCCGATCAGGCTGTACTTGATCTTGGGCTCGTTCACCTTCGCGACCAGGGCGTGCTTGGTGTTGTCGGCCAGCCGCTGCGGGTCGGCGCGCACCGCCAGCTCGTCGAGGGTGCTCGCGAGCCGGTTACGCGCGGCCTCGATCTCCCGTTCGATCGCCTCGGTATCTCTCGCCACGTCACACTCCTGTCTGGAAGCCGCCTCGCACGGGCGGCATTGTCGTCTCGAGGTCGCTCGCCGTCATCCACGGGCCGACCTGCACTGGAGTGTATCGCCCACACCCTGTCCGGCCCGTCCACTACGGTGTCGGCATGACCGAGAACCACCGACTCAGTCCCGGCGATACCGCGCCCGCCTTCACTCTCCCCGATGCCGACGGCAAAGAGGTGTCGCTGTCGGACTACCGCGGCCGCAAGGTGATCGTCTACTTCTACCCCGCGGCGAGCACGCCGGGCTGCACCAAGCAGGCCTGCGATTTCCGCGACAGCCTGGCCGAACTGAACGGGGCCGGGATCGAAGTCATCGGCATCTCCCCCGATAAGCCCGCCAAGCTGGCCAAGTTCCGGGACAACGAGCAGCTCACCTTCGAACTGCTGTCGGATCCGGACAAGGAAGTGCTGCTCGCCTACGGCGCGTTCGGCGAGAAGACCATGTACGGCAAGACCGTCACCGGCGTCATCCGCTCCACATTCCTCATCGACGAGAACGGCAAGGTCGAGGTCGCGCAGTACAACGTGCGCGCCACCGGCCACGTCGCCAAGCTGCGCCGCGAGCTGTCGGTCTGATGACGGCTGAGTCCCGGCCCCGTGCGGGGCCGGGACTCGAATCTCGGCTGTGCCCTGAACGGCCGAGACTCCGACTTCTCCCCGCACGGGCGGGGAGCACTCCGTACCCGCTAAACGCGCGGCAGCATCTCGGCGGCCCACTGCAGCATCATGCGCCAGTGGTTGTCCCACCACTTCGCGAATTCGGGGGTGCCTAACGGCGGGGGCGCCGTCTCGCCCGGGAACAGCCCGGACTCGGTGGGCGACCCGACCGGGTGGGTGGGCGCGGGAATGATCGACTCCGGGTGGTGCGCCGTCTCGCCTTCGGGCTGCGATCGCAGCAGCGGCTTCGAGGGCGCCACTTCCGCACTCGGATCCGGGCCCCAGTTGAGCGTCGCCGGATCGATGGTCACGATCTCCGGCTCGGCCACCGGCAGCGGCTCCTCCACCGGCGTCTCCGCATCGGTGGGCGCGGGTTCCACACCCGGCAGACCCTCGACGATGTCACCGGCGGAACCGGTGTCCGGCGCCACCGGATCACCGATGGGCCGCTCGGGGGCGGTGGTCGCATTGGCGGAGACCCGGGAGTCGGCGAGCACCGGCTCCGGCACCGTCTTGGAGTTATTGCTCGCCGCGTACACGCCGCCGGTCACCAGCCCGCCCGCCAGCACGCTCGCGGCCGCGAACAGGGCGGCGGTGCCGCGCGCCCGGCGAATCCGCTCGGCGGCCTCGCCGGCGAACTCGGTTTCGGGCAGGGCGGTGAGCGCCGCGCCGATGGCCGGTGCGCTCGCGGCGACCGAGCACGGGATGACGGGCGCGCCGAAGCCGGCCTCGAGGGCGGCGACCACGGCGGGTTCGCTTGCGGCCGAACCGATCAGCACCACCGCGTCCGGCTTCACCCCGGCGGCGTCGAACTGGTCCCAGGCGGCGGTGACGGCGGCGCGCATGGCCTCGTCGGTGGTGGCGCCGCCGGTGAGGGTGACCGCGGCGAGCACCCGCGCGCGGTCGGGATCGATGAGCGAGAAGGCCTGGAAGCCGGGCACCACCTCGCAGATGGCCAGATCCTCGAACTCGTCCACCCACGTCATGGCCCGCGCCACCGACAGGTGCGCGGACTTGGCGGACACCAACGAGGCATCGTGCCACGGCCCGGCCGCCAGCCGCGTGACAATGGCGCGGCGCTCGGCGGCATCGCGATACGCGACGGCCGCGCCCACGATCTCGCGTTCGGGACCCATCTTGTCGGCAATGCCCTCCAGCGCGGCCTCGACCGCCGCCGCCAGATCGGCCTTGGTGTCACCGGTGACCTTCTCGACGCGTTCCAGCACCACGCGCTCGGGCAGCTTGTCGCCCTCGTCGGCCAGGGCCACGGCGCGCACGGTGCCACGCTCGGTGGCGACACCGATGGTCACCGCGGATCGAACAACAGCAGAAGCAACCACAGATCAGCCTTCCAACGTCGTCGCGTACAGTCGTCGCGCTCGATGAGATAAAGCCCCCTGGGACGTGCGGCCAGGAAGCAGCTGCGATGGAAGTTCGTCACCGCGACCGGCGCGGATGGGTACAAAAACACCCAGATAGACGGACACACGAAGTACCGCAGCGTGTCATCCGCGTGTCGCTACCTCTAGGCTGTTGAACGTGGAAGCGCGCACGGGAGCCAGGTCGACCAGACGACCGGACCCTGCGTTGGAGCTGCAGGACGATCCGCAAGAACTCATGCCCCGTCGCCGCCCGACGCAGGAACGGAGCAAGAGGAAATTCGACGCCCTGTTGCACGCGTCCCGAGAACTGCTGGTGGAGGTCGGTTTCGAATCCTTCACCTGTGAAGAGGTCGCCTCCCGTGCGGAAGTCCCGATCGGCACGCTGTACCAGTTCTTCGCCAACAAGTACGTCATCGTCTGCGAGCTGAATCGCCAAGACCTGGTTGCGGTTTCCCAGGAGCTCTCCGAGTTCCACGGCGAGATACCGTCCATGGACTGGCTGCGGCACATGAACGCGCTCGTCGACCATCTGGCCGATCTGTGGATGACCGACCCGTCCCGGCGCGAGGTGTGGCTGGCCATGCAGTCCACGCCGTCCACCCGGGCCACCGGCGCGATCCACGAAAAGGAGTTCGCCGAAGCGGTTTCGCAGATGCTGCGCCCGCTCATGCCGCGCACGCCCCGCGGCCGGCGCTCGATGATGGCGCAGGTGCTGGTGCACGTGGTGTATTCGATGCTGAATTTCTCCGTGCAGGACGGCCTCAGCCACGAGGACGCGGTGGCCGAGCTCAAGCGGCTGATGGTCGCGTATCTGCTGATCGCCGAGAAGGAATCCCGCTCCGGCGGTCAGCGCACGACCTTCGAACCGGATGCGAACTGAGCCCGGCGCGAACCGAAATCAGCCCTCGATCAGATCGGCTAGTTCACCGGGATCCTCCAGCACCACCATGGCGGCCGCCGTGTCGCCATCGTGGGTGAGCGACAGGTGAACTCGCACCCGGGGCAGGAATTCCGCTGCCAGCCCGTGCAATTTGATGCTGGGCCGGCCCCAGGCGTCGTTGACGACCTCGATCAGCGGGTACGGATTGTCGCCCACCTGCGGGCTGCGCGCGAAGCGAGACGACGCCCACGCCTTGATGACCGCTTCCTTGGCGGCCCAGCGGGCGGCGTAGCTGCGCGCCGGATCGGTGCCCTTGCTCTGGCAGTAGCGCCGCTCTCCGGCGGTGAAACTCTCCCGGATCATGGTGGTGCCGGTGCGTTCCAGCTGTTCGGCGAATTCGGAGATGGACACCAGATCCAAGCCGATACCAAGGATCGTCACTGTGCGGGTTCCTCCAACTCTCGGGACTCTCGGGCGCTCTCTCGGGACTCTGGGGAGCTGGGCACGAAGGTACCAGCGGAGCCTACGGTTCCGTAGGCTCCGCTGGTACCGGGTTCGGTTGTGCCTGTCCGGCTTACCGGCAGGCCGGTCCCTTCGGGACGGCCACGTACACGCCGTCGTTCAGGCGGGCCTGCGGCGAGAGCAGGGTGTCGGCTTCGAGCTGACGCACCTGCTTGGCCGGGGTGCCGTCGCCGCCCAGGCGGCGGTCGGCGGGGCGCTCGTACATCGGGGCGCCGCCGCACATGGCCTCGGCGAGGCGCTGGCGGCCGTTGAGCTGACGCTCCTCGGCGCGGCGCTGGTACTCCTCGCGCTTGCCCGGCTCGATGGCCGCGATGAAGGCCTGCGGGTGGACCACCGCGAGCAGGCCCGACACGTGGCCGAAGCCGAGCGAGGTGACCAGACCGGCCTTGAGCGGGAAGCGATCTCCCAGTTCGAGGGCTTCGCGCACCCACACCAGGTGCGGGTAGGCCCGCATCTTGTCGTCCACGCAGTCGAGGCTGCGGTTGGGCGGGATGACGCCCTGCTCGAGCACCTGGCACAGGCCGATGAGCTGGAAGGCCGCCGCGCCGCCCTTGGCGTGACCGGTGAGGGTCTTCTGCGAGATGACGAACAGCGGAGCGCCTTCCGAGCGTCCGATGGCGGTGGCGAGGCGCTCGTGCAGCTCGGACTCGTTGGGATCGTTTGCCGCGGTGGAGGTGTCGTGCTTGGAGATGACCGACACCTCGTCGGGGCTCACGCCCAGCTTGCGAAGCTCCTTGGCCAGCTTGGACTCCGGCCCGCCGCGGCCGGCGCCCAGCGCACCCAGGCCGGGGGCCGGGATGGAGGTGTGCACGCCGTCGGCGAAGGACTGGGCGAAGGCGACCACGCCGAGCACCGGCAGGCCCATGTCCAGGGCCACGCTGCCGCGGGCGAGCAGAATCGTGCCGCCACCCTGGGATTCGACGAAGCCGCCGCGGCGGCGATCGTTGGCCCGGGAGAAGTAGCGGTCGCTGATGCCCTTGGCGGACATGGCGGCCGAGTCGGCGGTGGCGGACATGTCGCCGAAGCCCACGATGCCCTCGATGCCGAGATCGTCGTAGCCGCCGGCGACCACCAGATCGGCCTTGCCGAGCCGGATCTTGTCCACGCCCTCCTCGACAGACACCGCCGCGGTGGCGCAGGCCGCCACCGGGTGGATCATGCCGCCGTAGGAGCCGACGTAGCTCTGCACCACATGCGCCAGAGCGACGTTCGGCAGCGCCTCCTGCAGGATGTCGTTGGCGCGCGGCTCACCGAGCAGGTTGTCGATGTAGAGCGAGCGCATGGAGGACATGCCGCCCATGCCGGTGCCCTGGGTGTTGGCGACCAGCGCCGGGTGCACCCACTGCATGAGCTCGGCGGGGCTGAAGCCGGAGCCAAGGAACGCGTCCACGGTGCAGACGATGTTCCACAGCGCCACGCGGTCGATGGAATTCGCCATATCGGCGGAGATGCCCCACTTGGTGGGATCCCAGCCGGTGGGGATCTGACCGCCGACGGTGCGCGACAGCTTGGCCTTGCGCGGCACCCGAATCTCGGTGCCCGCCTTGCGCGTCACCTGCCAGTCGCCGGAATCCGCGACCGGCGTGATGACCGTCTGCTCCGGATTGGCGGCGAAGAAGGCGCGCGCCTCGGCCTCGCTGTTGACCACGAAGGACAGGTCCTTGTCGAGGAACACCGAGGTGAGCAGTGGCGCGGTGTTGTCGAGCATTGCGCCGTCGTCGCCGTAGCGGCGCACGCCGCAGCGTTCCACCACGGTGTCGTGGTAGCGGTCGGCGAGCTCGGATTCGTCGACGTAGTCCCCGGTTTCGGCGTCGTACCAGCCCGGCTTGGGATCGTTCTCCCAGGTGACCAGGCCGGTGGTCCACGCCAGTTCCAGCACGCCCGCGGCGGAGAGCCGGTCGGAGACCTCCATCTCGAAGCGGGTGCGCGCGGAGCCGTAGGGGCCCAGCTCGCCCGCGCCGACGATGACGACCATATCGTCGAGTTCGGCTGTCACCGAACCCCATTCGGGAACCGGCAGGGCGGAGGTCAGGGTCGGCGGGGCGGGCAGGGCGGCGATGGTCGCGCCGTCGATGCCGTTGTCGCCTTCGGCTTGCGCGCCCTCGGCCGCGGCGTGCGCGTCCTTGGCGAGTGCGGACAGGTCCAGCTTGGCGCGGGCCAGGCCGCCGGTGAGGTCGATCTGCTGCGGTCCGGTGGCGGTGACGATGCGGGCCCGCATGGTGCACCACTTGAGCAGCTCGTCGGCCATCTCCTGGGTGGACCAGGTGTGCACGCCGGCCTTCTCCACGGCCTCGACCAGCGGATCGTTGTGGCCCATGAGCCCGGTGCCGCGCACCCAGCCGATGAGCGCGTGCACCAGGGTGACCCGCTCGGCCCAGGACTTCTCGGCCCGCCACTTGGTGACCACGGCGTCGAGGGCGGCCTTGGACTCGCCGTAGGCGCCGTCACCGCCGAACAGGCCGCGGTTGGGCGAACCCGGCAGCACCACATGCAGTTTGGCGTCCACATCGTGATCGGCGCCCAGCTTGGACAGGCCGCCGATCAACCGCTCGACCGACCACAGCAGGACCCGCATCTCCATTTCGGCGCGGGCGCCGGCATCGGCCAGATCGCCGGCCACGCGCGGGGCGGCGAACGGCATGAGCAGCGTCGGGGTCATCGCCTCCTTGACGAGAACCTTTGCGCCACCGGCATTGTCGACCTGCTCGTTGCCGACCCAGTCGATGAGGGCGTCGATATCGCTGTAGGAGGCCATGTTCGCGGGCACCACCCACAGCGCGGCGCCGTGGCGGGCATTGTCGCGGTACAGCTTCTTGTAGAAGCCGAGCCGGTTGTCGTCCAGCTTGGAGGTGGTGACGACGACCGTGGCGCCGCCCGCGAGCAGGCGTCCGGTCGCGGCGGCCGCGATGGAACCCTTGCTCGCGCCGGTGATCACGGCGATATCGGAGGACCAGGCCCCGGGCTCCTCGCTGCCCAGCGCGGCCTCGGCGATCCGGCCGTACACCCCGGCCAGCACCGAGCGGGCCTCGCCCTTGGCGCGCTCGCGCCACCAGTTGGCCTGCGTGGCAACGGCTTCACCGGCGCCGAGGTATCCGTCGACCGGGAACTCCGCCAGCTCGGCGTCCTCGCCCAGCCACAGCCGCGCCAGATCCTCACGGGCGCTGGCCCACCGGTCGTCGATGAGCACGGCCTTCTTGGCGTCGAAGGCGGGCGCGACCAGCCGCGGCCAGTCGGTGCCCAGTTCCGCGGACACCAGATCGACGAGGGTGTCGTCGGTGGCCTCCGGGGCGGACGCCTGCTCGGTCAGGCCGAGCTGCTCGAGGATGACGCGGGCGGTGGTGGCGAGCACGCCCTGCTGCCCGGTGATCTGCTCGGTGAACTCGCCCAGCGCGGCGGCGTCCACGGTGGCTCCGCCGCCGCCACCGGCGGACGGCATGGCGACCGCGACCCCGCGGCGCGCGGCCACGGCCTGCACGGCGGCGTCGATGGCGGCGTCCACGGCGGCGCCGTCGTTCAGGCCGCCGGAGACCAGCCCGCCCAGCTCGCCGCCGCGCACGCTGGCGCCCTCGCGGGTGCCGAGTGAGACCTCGGCGGTGACGTGGCTGGCCCAGCCGTCGCCCAGGCCCCAGGTCTTTTTGACCCGGTCGGCAATGGCGGCGGGCCGCTTGCCGGACGGGCCGAACACCTTGCGCAGGTGGTCGCCGATGGCGTCGGAGAGCACCGAGCCGAACGGCTTGTAGGTGCGGGCCAGACGTTCCACGGTGGCGGACAGCGCGCCCATATCGGCGTCGGCCGCACCGTCGATGGCGCCCAGGGACAGTTCCGCGCCGAGGTCGACCAGCAGCTGGTTGCGCCGCGAGGAGACGCCGTCGCACAAGCCCTCGATGGTGTCCACCGGGCCGATCTGGTCCAGGCGCAGCTTGGTCCACAACGCGATGAGCACGCGGGTGGCGTCGGCGGCGGAGAACGCGATGTCGTCCGGACGCGGGCCGCCGGCGGGGGCGGCCGGAGCTGCGGCGGGCGCGGCGGCGGCCGGAGCTGCGGCGGGCGCGGCGGCGGCCGGAGCTGCGGCGGCAGTGGAGGTTTCGGCCGGAGCCTCCTCCACGTCCTCGACCGGAGCCGGATCGGTGTCGGTCGAGTACACGATGCCGGCTTCGCGCTCGATATTGAGCACCTCCACCGTGGCATCGGCGAACTGCGGCAGCTTGAGCGTGTTGGACGCCAGGTTGGCCACGGTCGGCGTTGCGGCCAAACCGATTTCGACGAATCGCTCGACGCCGACGCCACCGTGCTCGACATCGGTGAACAGCAGGTCCTGGGTCTCGATCCAGCGCACCGGGCTGGCGAACTGCCAGGCCAGCAGCTCCACCAGCACCACGCGGCACAGCTCGGTGGGCTTGGCGGACCACTCGTCGAAGTTGGCGAGCACCTCCGCGAGCGGCTCGGAGGGCACCAGTTCCGCGATCTCGGTGATGAAGTCGCGCTCGAGCGAGAACGGCCGCGGCACCAGGTTCGGAATGTAGCGTCCGGCAAGGATTTCCGGATGCAGGTCGGACGGCAGCAGCTCCTGCAGCTTGGCGCGGAACTCCGGCACGCCGGCGCGCAGCACGGTGGAGTGGAACGGCACGTCGATGCCCGGGATGAGCACGAAGGCCCGCTTGCCGCCGAATTCGGCACGGCGCCGCTCGATTTCCTCCTCGAGCGCCTCCAGGCCCTTGACGGTGCCCGCGATGGCGTACTGCGCGCCGCGCAGGTTGAGGTTCACGACCTCGAGGAACTCGCCGACGCTCGCGCCGACGCCGGTGACGAAGTCGATCACGTCGTCGTCGGCCACGCCGATCTGCGAGGGCCGGATGGCGGCCATCCGATAGTTGCTGCGGCCCTGGGCATCCCGGGGCACCAGTTCGTGCATGGCGGAACCGCGCTGGAACACCACCTCGAGCGCGGCGGCCATGGGCAGCACGCCGGCGACGGCGGAGAGGGCGTTGTACTCGCCGACCGAATGCCCGGCCAGCATGGCGCCCTCGATGAACGCGCCCGCCTCCCGCAGCTCCGCGACCTGTGCGACGCCGAGGGTGGCCATGGCGACCTGGGTGAACTGGGTCAGGTGCAGCACGCCCTGCGGGTGCCGGTATTCGACGCCGCGGGCCTTGAGGTAGGTCGGGTTGTCGCGCACGACAGCCAGAATCGAGAAGCCGAGGGCCTCGCGGGTGTGCTTGTCGGCGCGGTCCCAGACCTCCTTGGCGGCCTTGGAGCGGGTGCGGGCGTCCAGACCCATCCCCTTGGTCTGAATGCCCTGGCCGGGGAAGGCGTAGACGGTCTTGGGCGGTGCGATGCGGCCGGTGGCCGTCATGACCAGATCGCCGTCGATGCGGCAGGAGACCTCGACGATCTCGCTGCCCTGGTCCACGGCCACCCGCTCGACGCGCACATCGATCTGCGCGCCGAGGCGGACCATGCCGAGGAAGCGGGTGGTCCACGCGGTCAGGGTGCGCGGCGGCACCTTGTCGCCCAGATCGATCGCCGAGACCGCGTGCTGGGCGGCGGCCGACAGCCACATGCCGTGCACGATCGGGCTGCCCAGGCCGGCCAGCTTGGCGGCGGAATCGGAGGTGTGGATGGGGTTGTGGTCGCCGGAGACCTGCGCGAAGGCGGCCATGGCGCGGGGCGCGGTGATGGTGACGTCGCGGCGTCGGCGGCGCGGGGTGTCGGAAGCCTTGTCCGACAGGCTGCCCGCGGCGCGCGGCGGATCGGTGAGCTCGCCGGCTCCGGTGCGGCCGCGAATGGCGAAGCGCTCCGTGAGGGTGGCGATGGTCGGCATGGACATGCCGGTCTCCGGCTTGTCCAGCATGCCGGTGATCTTCACCCGCACCTCGACGACGCGGCCCAGATCGGTGTCGAGGGTTTCCCCGGCCTCGGCGCGGACGGCGAGAACGCTTGCGCCGTCGGGGAGTTGGCCCACGAGCGCGATCTGATGGTCCAGGTGGACCAGGTCAAGCATGCCCTCGATGACGCTGGCGCCGGAGTCGGTGCGGGTCGCGCCGAGCACCGCGAACACGGCGGGCCAGCAGGCGCCCACGAGCACGTCGGGCACGGTGCGGCCGATGGTGCTGAGGGTCTCCGGGAGCCCGGAGCCGGTGACGCCGGCGTGATCGGCGATGAGGTCCGGGGTCCAGGCCAGGTTGATGTGGGCGACCTTGGCGCCGTCGACGGTCTTCACCTCCGGCAGCGACTGCCCGGCGGCGACGGCCAGCAGGGCCGACATGGCGGCCTCGGCATCGTCCTCGGTGATGACCGGGGCGCCGCCGTTGTAGACGCTGACGGGGACGGTGATGCGGATTCGGACCGCATCCTTGCCGAGCAGCGGCACCCTCAATTCCACATAGGCGTGGTCGGTTTCGGGCCCCTCCGTGGCGCTCAGGGTGGCGCCCGTGGGCGGGTGGATCGCGCCCTTGCCGTTCATGGTCCACTCGGCGAGGTCGCCCAGGCGGTGGATCGGGTTGACCGTGGTGCGGCCGGCCCACTGCACATCGGGGGCGGCGAGCACGGTGTCGATGGCGCCGGAGGTGACCTCGGCGCGGCGGCGGCCGTCCACGGCGGCCGGGACGACGCCCGCGCGCACCAGCGAGTACGCGGTGTCCTGTTCGAAGCGGTCGAGGAGTTCGCCGACCGGCTCGTCCACCCGGGTGATGCCCGCGACGGCCACCGTGCCCGGAATGACGCAGACCTGATCGGCCGAGTAGCGCGGATCATGGGCCTGCCACAGCGAATCCGAGCGCCACCAGCGGCGCACGTCGCCGTCCACGACGGGCACGAAGTTGACCGGCTTGCCGGGGGTCTTGCACAGCGCGACGAAGAACGGGACGTCGGCCGGGTGCAGCACGGTGTGGTCGGCGGCCGGGTAGGCCTCCTTCAGCGCGCACAGCGCGCGCACCGGCTCCTCGAACTCGGCGTCGTCCGCGAACAGGGTCGCGATCTCGCCGCGGTCGGCCGGGTTGAGGCGGGATTCGGTGCGGCGCATCATTTCCGCGAACCGGTCGCGCCAGGTGATGTCCAGCCACACCGAGCGGGTGGCCTCGGCGATGGCATCGCCGAAGTCGCCGCCACAGTCGAAGTCCTTGCGGCGGTCCAGGCCGACGGCGAGTTCGACGTAGCGCTCCAGCCATTCGGTGTAGGTCATGGCGGCGACATCGCCGAAGTACGGCTTGGCGGTGCGGTCGAGCGCCTCGATGATCTCCGCGCGGCGCGCGGCCACGGCCTCGGCGTCGCCGGCGACCTCGTCGAGCAGGCGGCCGGTCCGCGAGGCGGCATTGTCGATCTCGTGGATGTCGGCGCCCAATTGGCTGCGGCCGGAAGCCATTCCGCCGGTGGCGGTGCCCGCGGCGACCCAGTCGGGGGTGCCGGGGGTGTCCACGAGCAGCTGCTTGACCTCGGGCGCGGTGGTGGCCTCCAGGGTGGCCATGGCGGCGGTGCCGACCAGCACGCCGTCGAGGGGCATGGCCGGGTAGCCGTGCCGCTGCGACCAAGCGCCGGTGAGGTATTCGGTGGCGCGCTCGGGGGTGCCGATGCCGCCGCCGACGCACACGATGACGTTCTCGCGGCCGCGCAGTTCGGCGTAGGTCTCGAGCAGCAGGTCGTCGAGGTCCTCCCAGGAGTGGTGGCCGCCGGCCTTGCCGCCCTCGACGTGCATGATGACCGGGTAGTCCGGGGCCGCGTCGGCAATGCGCAGCACGGCGCGGATCTGCGCGACGGTGCCGGGCTTGAAGGCGACGTGGGTGATGCCGATCTCGGTCAGTTCCTCGATGAGGGCGACGGCCTCCTCGAGCTCCGGAATGCCGGCGGTGACGATGACGCCGTCGAACGGGGCGCCGGCGGTGCGGGACTTCTGCACCAGGCGCTTGCCGCCCAGCTGCAGCTTCCACAGGTAGGGGTCGAGGAACAGCGAGTTGAACTGCACGGCGCGACCCGGCTGCAGCAGCTGCTTCAGCTCCTCCACCCGGTCGGCGAAGATCTGCTCGGTGACCTGACCGCCGCCGGCCAGCTCGGCCCAGTGCCCGGCATTGGCCGCGGCCGCAACGATTTTCGCGTCCACGGTGGTGGGGGTCATGCCCGCCAGCAGGATGGGCGAGCGGCCGGTGAGGCGGGTGAAGGCGGTCTCGACCACGATGCGGCCATTGGGCAGGCGCACCGGCTTGGGCGCGAAAGAGGCCCAGGCGGGGGCGATCTCGGGGGCGGCGCCCGGGGTGAACAGGCTGCGCTGGCCCGCGCGGGTGGAGGCGGCGAGGACGCCGACGCCGGTGCCCTTCAGCGAGCCGGAGGTGAGGCGGGACAGCAGATCTCCGGGACCGAGGTCCAGAATCCACTGCGCGCCTTCGGCAACGGTGTCATCGACGGTGGCGACCCAGTCGATGGGGTCGACGAGGACTTCCTGGGCCAGCGATCCGGCCAGCTCGGCGTCGATGCCGCACTGCCCGGCCCAGCCGCGCACCAGCTCGACGGTGTCGGCCAGCGCCGGGTGGTGGAAGGCCACCTCGACCGGGATGTCCTCGAACACCGGCGCGAAGATCGAGCCGCCGCGCTTCTTGGCCTCGCGCTCGCGCGCCTGCTCGTCGTGGATCTCGGCGCAGCGCCGCCGCACCCGGTCCAGCTGCGCCACCGGGCCCGAGAGCACCGCGCGGCGACGGCCGTTGCGAATGGAGAGCACCGCGGCCTTGTCCGGGGCGACATCGGCGGACAGCTGCTCGACAACCGCCCGCAACTGCTCGGGATCGACATTGGAGACCGCCACCATGGGCGAGCGCTCCCCCACCGGCATGAGCCCGCGCCGGCGCGCGACCAGACCGGCCGCGGCGCCCACGAGCTGGGCGATGGCCAGCAGTTCGGCGTCACGCTGCCCGTGCGCCTGCGCGGCGGTGGCGGCAATGCGGCCCTGCGAGTGACCGATGACGGCGACCGGAGCCTGCGCCACGATGTCCAGGCCCTGCAAACGCAGGGCACGCAGCGCGGCGACCTGGGTCAGGAACACACCCGGCATGGAGACCGCGGCGGAACGCAACACCTGCGCTGTGGGCGCCGCCGACACCTCCCCCTGCTCGGGATCGGCGAGTTCTTCCTCCAGCATCCAGGCGATGGGGTCGAAGCCGACCGGCCGCACCACGAGTAGCTGTGCCGCAACGGGTTCCAGCAGTTGCGCGGCTTCGTTGACGAGTGCCGTCAGCTCGGGTTCGAGCGCGGAATCCCGCCCGATCTCCTCGAGCTCGGACAGCCACCGGGCCCCCTGCCCCCCGAACGCCAACGCGTACGGCGCGCCTCCCAGCAACCGATCCAGCAGCGACGACCTGACTCCTTGTTCCCGGTTCTTTCCAGCCGTCTCGGCCTTGGCTCCGGTCCCGGTGCTCTCGTTGATCGTCAAGACTTCGACTTCCTTCTCCTGGCGTCCCCATCCCCACAGGACTGGGCCGCGCTCACGGTGCGCAGGTGTTCCTCCGGCCAACTGGCCCTGGTAGATGGCGAGGATTCCACAAAATCATGAGGATCTCCTCATGTTTGGCATCGCCTAGCACCGCTACTACCGGGTATTCCGAGACGCCCGTACCAGAAGAATCCGAAACATGACCCTCCCTCATGTTTGAAGCCGCTGGTGAGGCCGGTTACACCCATGAAGGAAACGTGAGCCCCCCTCACGTTGCCCGTTACCGAATCGTTATAACCCCAGGTAGGGTTACCGACCAGTACGCCACACCTCCCCGGTGCTTCGTGATCCCCGTTCGGCCCGGTAAAGTTTGGACGGTCGTACCATCAGCGCGAGTGGCGAAATTGGCAGACGCGCCAGATTTAGGTTCTGGTGTCCACGGACGTGGGGGTTCAAGTCCCCCCTCGCGCACAACGTTCCACATCTCGGCGGGACACCCCGCCGAGCCCCGGATCCGTCCGTTTCGCCCGGCGAGCACGCGTCGGAATCACATCGTCGTAACTCTCCAGCAAACGCCACAGTGCATTCGCGCACCGGGCGTGCGCACGCCCGGACCGGCGGCCGATACGGCGGCGCGTCCTCTCCCGTTGGGCGCACCCTTTCCCGTTGATCGGCGGGCTGGTGCAATGGGTTGACACCTTCGAGAGCGCCTACTCCGCCAGACGTTCTCGTGGCGCACGGGAGCAGTTCAGTGTTTGTCCATCGCCGCACGCGAGGCTGGGGGCACGGTGTACCTGTTGCGGTGGTCGATGATCAGGTCGAGGAGTCCGAGGGGATGGATCGCCGGGACAAGGAAATCAGTCGGCGGAGTGTGTTGCGGGCGGCCGGGGCGGCGGTCGCGCTGACCGCGCTGGCGCAGCCGACCACGGCGGGGACGATCGCCCGGCAGTGGACCGCCGGACCCGAGGATTCCGGGGTGCGGGCGGAGTTGGCGGAGCAGGCGGTGGTGCGGCGGCATGTGCGGGCGCTGTGGGGGCATCCGGGGTTGCGGCTGGGGACGCTGGTGTGGCCGGCGACGTTGTTGCAGCAGTCGTTCGTGCGGTGGTGTTACTGGTGGCAGGCGCATCTGCTGGACTGTGCGGTGGATGCGGCGCAGCGGGCGCGTACGCCCGAGCGGATCGATCGGGTGGTGGCGCTGGCGCGGGGGATTCGGGCGCGGAACATCAGCGGGTGGACGAACCGGTATTACGACGATATGGGGTGGCTGGCGATCACCCTCGAGCGGGCCGATCGGCTGCTGGGGGTTCGGTTCGGGAGTGCTGTCGAGGATCTGCGGGAAGCCTTGCTGGACGGGTGGAATCCGGTTGTCGGCGCGGTGCCCTGGCGGGCCGGGGACCAGTACTACAACACCCCGGCGATCGGTCCGACCGGTATTGCGTTGGCGCGGCTGGGGGATCTGCCGCGCGCGGGGCGGCTCGCCGATTTTCTGCACAATCGATTGCGCGACAACGGCAGTGGCCTGATCTTCGACGGGGTTCATGAGCCCGGCGGGCGGGTGGATCGGGTCGTGCTGACCTACTGCCAGGGCGTGGCCATCGGTTTGGAGACCGAATTGGCGATGCGCACAGGTGAATCCGTTCACCGTGACCGCGCGGCGGAGCTGGTGGCCGCGACCGGGAAGGGGCTCACCGAGGACGGGGTGATCATCGGGGCTGCCGGGGACGACTCGGGGTTGTTCATGGGCATACTCGCCCGGTATCTCGCCGAAGCCGCACTGTCCCTGGGCGATACCACCGCGGCGGAGATCGTGCACGCCTCGGCGCGGGCGGCTTGGCGGCATCGCGCCGAGGTGGACGGCTTGCCGCTGTTCGGCGCGGACTGGACCCGCCGCGTCGAAGTGCCGGACCGCCCGGGAAACCTGCTCCGGCTGCCGGATTCGTCCGCCGCCTGGTCGGCGAACCTGAGCCGCGACCTGTCCGTCCAGGTGAGCGGGTGGATGCTCCTCGAAGCCGACCACCGGCTCACCACCGCGGGACGCTGAGCCCGCCGGGAGCGGACCGGGTCAGTCGAGGTAGCCCTGCAGCGACTGTGAGCGGGACGGATGGCGCAGCTTCGACATGGTTTTGGACTCGATCTGGCGGATTCGCTCCCGGGTGACGCCGTAGACCTTGCCGATGTCGTCCAGGGTGCGGCACTGGCCGTCGCTCAGGCCGAAACGCATGCGCACGATGCCGGCCTCGCGCTCGGTGAGCGAGTCGAGCACCCGGTCCAGCTGGGCCTGCAGCAGGACGAAGGCCACCGCGTCGACCGCGACGACCGCCTCGGAATCCTCGATGAGATCGCCGAATTGGCTCTCGCTCGCGTCGCCGATCGTGCGATCCAGCGAGATCGGCTCACGCGCGAGCTGCCGGATCTCCAGCACCCTCGCGGGCGTGATGTTCAGTTCCTCGGCCAGCTCCTCGGGGGTGGGCTCGCGGCCCAGTTCCTGGAGCAGGTCCCGCTGCACGCGCCCGAGCTTGTTGATGATCTCCACCATGTGCACCGGGATCCGGATGGTGCGGCCCTGATCGGCCATGGCGCGCGTGATCGCCTGCCGGATCCACCACGTGGCATAGGTCGAGAACTTGAATCCCTTGCTGTAGTCGAATTTCTCGACCGCGCGAACGAGACCCAGATTGCCTTCCTGGATCAGGTCGAGAAAGGGCATGCCGCGCCCGGTGTAGCGCTTGGCGATCGACACCGCCAGGCGCAGATTCGCCTCGAGCAGATGATCCCTGGCCTTGACGCCGTCCCGGGCGAGCCAGGCCAGGTCGCGCCGGCGCCCGGCGGCGATGCCGGTCGGCGCCGCGACTTCCTCGCGCAGCTTCTCCGCCGCGTAGAGCCCGACCTCGATCCGGATCGCCAGATCCACCTCTTGCGCCGCGGACAGCAGCGGAACGCGGCCGATCTGTTTCAGATAGGCCCGTATCGAATCCCCGCCGGCGGCGAGCTCGGCGGCCTTCCGCTGCTGATCCGATGACCGATGACCGGCCGTATCGCTTGCGGTAATTGCCACATTCGCCCTCTCCGGAGCTTTGGGCGGCATCGCGACGAGAAGACGACCCGAGAGGCCTGATGGTCCTCGGCTGTCACCGAAGCCACTGGCCAGTGTACCCGGCCTGCGACAACGGGCGGCCGCCCAGCAGCGTCGGCCCGCGCGTTCACATGCGAGAGGGCACGGCGTGATCCGGTGCTTCCGCGGACGAGATCCGCAGGGCCCGAACCAGTTTCCGGTACAGCTCGTCGGTGGCGAGCAGTTCCTCGTGGGTGCCGGTGGCGCGGATGCGGCCCGCTTCCATGACGACGATGGTGTCCGCGTCGATCACCGTGGACAGCCGGTGGGCGACGGTGACGACCGCCGATTCGGCGGCGCGGCGGCGGATGCAGTCGTGGATGGCGGCCTCGGTGAGGCCGTCGAGCTGGGCGGTCGCCTCGTCGAGGAGCAGCACGTCGGGGGTGCGGAGGATGGCGCGGGCCAGGGCGATTCGCTGCCGCTGGCCGCCGGAGACGGCGGTCGAGCTCAGTGGGGTGTCCAGGCCGTTCTCCAGGGCGTCGACCTTGTCGGTCAGGCGCACCTCCGCGAGCACGCGGCGCAGGTCCTCCTCGGTGGCGTCGGGGCGCGAGAGCAGGAGGTTCTCGCGAATCGTGCCGGGCACCAAGGGGGTGTCCTGTTCCACGTAGGCCAGGCGGGACCGCACCTCCTCGTGGGTGAGCTCGCGGTACGGGCGGCCGTCGAGAAGCAGTTCGCCCGTTTGGGTTTCGAGGAACCGCAGGATCAGCGAGAGTGTCGTGGTCTTGCCCGCGCCCGACGGCCCGACGATCGCCGTGTGACCGCGGCGTGCGATGGACAGGTCGACATTGCGCAGGGCGGGTGCGGTGTTCGGCCCGAATGCCGCTGTCACGCCGCGCAATTCGAGCACCGGTCCGTCAGCAGCCGGACGGGCGACGCTCGGGCCCGCAGTGACGGCATCGGTTTCCAGCTCCAGCCCATCCATGTCGCGAATGCGCCCGGCGGCGGCGATGCCGGCCTGCAGTGTGGTCAGGTGCTGGCTCAGCATGGTGATCGGATCCAGCAGGCCGATGGCATAGAGCAGGAACGCGATGAGCGTGGAGACCTGCAGCAGGCCCTCGCTCACGCGCCAGGCGCCGATGCCCAGGATCAGCAGGATCGCCAACTGCACGCCGCTCATGCCGGCGCTCCACGCGATCGCCTCGCGTCGGACCGCGCGGATACCGTGGGCGGCCGATTCGCGGGCGTCGTGCAGGATCCGTTCGGTCTGGCGGGTCTCGGCGCGGCTCGCCTTGACCGTCCGGATGGCCCCGAGCGCGCCCTCGAGCATGCCGCCGAGCCGGCCCACATGCTCCTGGGCCTGCTCCTGCGCCTTGGCGATGCCGGGCATGAGCGTCGCGAACAGCGCGACGCACACCAGCACCGCGGCAACCGTGACGCCGAGCAGGACCGGATCCAGCACGGCCATCAGGATCAGCGTGCCGACCAGCATGATCGCGCCATTGATCAGGCCGATCACGCTGGAGGAGGCCGCCTCGCGCAGCAGCACCGTATCGGAGGTGACGCGGGCGACGAGCTCGCCCACCGGGCGGCTGGTCACGGCCGGCAGGGTGGCGCGGAAGAACCTGCGCACCATGGATTCCCGGGCTTCCAGCACCACCCGCTCGCCGAGCGAGCCGAGCAGGATCCACTCCCACGCCTGGACCACCACGCCGACCAGGAACAGTCCCAGCAGCACGAGCATCGGCCACAGCAGTGAGGTGGAGGTCCCGAGGGAGTCGAGCACCCATTTGGTGACCATCGGCGTCGCCAGCCCCATGGCCGAGACGGCCAGCGCCAGGACCATCCCGAGGCCGATCGTGCGCAGGTGCGGACGGGCGAAGGACCACAGCACCCGCAGCCGAGGCAAACGATTGGTTTTCGGAACACTCATTCCTGAATTGGAACATCCTGTTCCAATTTGGTCAAAGGATTATCGTATGACCCATGAGTGAGACCATGGCGGAGTCCGGCACGCGGGCGCGTACGCGGCGAGCCATTCTCGACGCCGCGGTGGCCGTGCTCTCCCGCAAACCCGGCGCGTCCATGGCGGCGATCGCGAGCCGGGCCGGCGTCGGCCGCACCACCATGCACCGCTACTTCCCCGAGCGGTCCGATCTCATCGCGGCCCTCGGCGCCGATGCCATCGAGAAGGTCAATGCGGCGGTGGCGCGCGCCCGGCTGCACGACGGTCCGGTGCTGGACGCGCTGGACCGGCTGTGCCAGGAGTACTTCGAATTCGGCGACCTTTTCATGCTCTCCTACGCCGAGCCGCAACTGCTGTCCGGCCCCGAATGGGAACAGCACACTCCGGAGGAACGCGAATTCCTGGACCTGATCGAACGCGGCCGGGCCGAGGGCGTCATCGACGCACGGCTCGGCCCGGCCTGGGTTCAGCAGGTGCTGTGGGCCCTGCTGTTCGCCGCGTGGGAGCACATCAAGGAGGGGACAGCCAGGCACGAGGCGCTGAGCCTGTGCCTGCTGACCTTCCGCAAAGCCATCAGCCGATGCTGAACGGCTGACCCCACAGTGTCACAACGGAATTGACATTGGCGGTCTCGACCTTCACCTTGACGAAGGCGCGGGCCTGGGCGTATCCGGCGCAACCGGTGACGCCGACGGTGGAGTCGGCCCAGGTGACGCTGCCGTTCGCGCCCTTGAACTTGTTGCGGGTGGAGTGCGTTTCGTCGCCGAAGTCGTCGGCCTCCTCGAGATCGAGCAGGTACATGGCCTCGGCCTGGCCCGGGCCGAGCGAGAGGGTGGCGCCGCCCTTGCCGCCGACCGAGGGCTTCTTGCCCTCCCAGTCGCTCTCGCCGCTGACGCCGCCGGTGACGCCGCCACCGCCGATATTGACCTGGCAGGCCACCACGTAGCCGGGATAGATCTTGCCGCCCTTGGCATTCGGGCCGGACACCTCGACCTGTGCGCTGCCCGACACCCATGCGTTGCGGTGCACCGGGGTCGCGCCCATGGACGGATTGATATTCGCGGACTCGCC
This sequence comes from Nocardia sp. NPDC127526, assembly GCF_042672265.1. Classification (NCBI taxonomy): domain Bacteria; kingdom Bacillati; phylum Actinomycetota; class Actinomycetes; order Mycobacteriales; family Nocardiaceae; genus Nocardia; species Nocardia sp. NPDC127526. The sequence continues at coordinate 57,664 of NZ_JBHXVO010000022.1, forward strand.
GACCAGGCGGACGGTCACCACGGTGCCGTCGGTCAGGGTGCGGGTGATTTCGCCGCCCGGCAGCGGCACGAAGGTATCGGCATTGGCGGCCCCGGCGGAGCACAGGCCCAGGGCCACGGTGGCAGCGGCGGCGCAGCCCAGGCGCGCCGCGTTCTCACGGTTGATCATCGAGCTTCCCTCTGGGATCGAAAAAGCTTGAGCAAGAGTTGATGTGGCAATGGACCGGGTCAGCCGATGCTGAACGGCATCCCGTAGAGGGAGGTCTTGGAGTAGTGGTCGCCGATGATCTCGACCACGGTGTACGAGCGCGCCTGGGCATAGCCGGCGCAGCCCTGGATCTCGAGTTCGACGTCCTGGTACTCCACGGAGTAGATCCCCGTCGTCAGGATGTCCTTGCCCTCGACGCCCACGAAGGCGACCTCGCCCGGCCCGAGCTCCAAGCCGATGGAGCCGCTGGCGCTGAAGCCGGAGGTGGTGATGCCGCCGCCCACACCCGCGGAGATCGCCTCGTCGCCGATGCTGATCTGGCAGCCGACGATGTAGCCGGTGGTCATGCGCGAGGACCCGTGGGTGGAGGAGTTATTGGTGCCGGGGGCGTTCGCCGCACCGTTCCAGGGCCCCGGCTTGCCCTCCGGCGTCTGGGTGACATCGGCGGTCACGATGCCCGAGAGCCAGGCCACGCGCCCGGCGCCATTGGCGGCCAGCGACGGAGAGATCTTCGCGCTCTCCTGCGTGCGGGTGATCGTCACACCCGGGCCGACCCGCTGTCCGTCCGGCAGGGGCACGAAAGTATCCGCGTTGGCCGCTCCGGTGGAGAACAGGCCCATGGCCACCGCGGCCGCCGCGCCGAGTCCGGCAACCCGCGCCGCGCGACCGGTGTCGCGAAAGTTGTTCATTTTTACCCTCATCATGTTGCTGCGTTGCGACGTCGGGCGCCGCGAAATGTGTTGCGGCTCCGACCGATACAACGGTGAAAATCCGGCAACCGGACGAAGCGTAGGTATCCGCCGCGCGCGCTCGATACCCGCCGAAAGTCAGGAGCACACCCCCCTTTCGGCTGGAAGATTCACAGCCGGGCGGGGGGATTTCCCCGCGGCACGCGCAAGGGCCCCGTAGAACGCACAAGGGCGGCGAATGCCCGCGGAGAGGGAAAGATATCCGCGGGCTTTCGCCGCCTAACGCGCCCGGTGGTCAAGCGCAGGCACCAGTTTTCCGAACCGGGATGCCCGCGGGAACCCGCCGAGTGGCTGAATGTTTCCGGTCCCCTGGGGGATTCGGCTCCCCACTCGGGGGGATCAGCTGCGGTCGAGCCGCAATTCGACGCGGAAGCCGCCGTCCGGGGTGGCGCCCGCGGTCAGCTGCCCGTGCAGCAGTTCCGCGCGTTCGGACAGGCCGAGCAGGCCGTATCCCGCCCCGGGCAGGGGAATCGCGACCCGGGTGGGTGCGGTATTGGTGATCGTCACTCCGAAATGATCGGCGCCGGACCACAATCGGACGCTCGCGCCGGCGCCCGGAGCGTGCTTGCGCACATTGGTCAGGGCTTCCTGAACCGTGCGATAGACGGCTCGCTGCGCGGCGCCGGTGATCTCCGCGGGCAGCGTGCCCTCGAGCTCGACCGTGATCGCGCTGCCGTCGATCAGGGTGTGCAGATCCGCCAGCGTCGGCTGCGGGGTCAGGTCGGTGCCGCGACCACCGGCGGCGCGCAGCAGCGTCACCAGATGCCGCAGCTCGTCCAGGGTATCGACGCTCAGCTTGCGAATCGTGTTGGCGGCCTCGCGAATACCGGTATCGGGCGCCGCGACCATGAGGGCCCCGGCGCGCACGGCGATCAGACTGACCTGATGGGACACCACATCGTGCATCTCCCGGCCGATCTGGGCGCGTTCCCGCGCCAGCACCGCCTGGGCGTGCAGATGCCGTTCGTGATCGCGTACCTCCTCGATCTCGACCAGCCGCCGGGCGAGCTCGTCACGGGTGCGCACCAGCCGGCCGAACAGCACCGGCGCGGCCGCCAAGGCCGTCAGATACACCAGGCCGATCAGCGCGTCGGCGCGCCCGCCGTCCTCCACGATCGGCGGGTCCGACGCGGTCGCCAGCACTATCTCCGCCACCACGCACGCGACCAGCGGCCACCGGCGGCGCGTGTGCACGGCCAGGGTGTACAGGGCGACCGCCGGCGCGACCACGATGCCGGTCAGGAAGGTGGCCGGCAGGGTGGCCAGGAAGACCGGCAAGGGCCAGCGCCGCCGGAACACCAGTGCGGCACAGGCGATCAGCGCCGCGGCGATCCCGTCGGTTTCGAGCCACAGGCTGCCGTACCAGGCATCGCCCAGTGCGAACAGCACCACCGCCGCATCGATCACCGGCTTCCGCAACTGTTCTCGAATGATCCATGGTCCTTCCGGAGCAGCCCGGCCCGCTGCGCCACCAGCGCGGCCTGCACGCGGCTGTTGACGCGCAACTTGGTCAGTATCGCGCTGACATGATCCTTCACCGTGCCCACGCTGAGAAAGATCCGCTGCCCGATCTCGGCATTGGACAGCCCTTCGGCCAAGAGCACCAGCACATCCCGCTCGCGCTCGGTCAAGGTGTCGATCCGCGCCACCTCGACATCACTGGCCGCCATCCGCCCGAGCTCGGTATCCCCGTGCAGCAGCGTCACCGCCGCCTTCGGCGACATCACCACTCCCCCGGCGTACAGGGTGCGCACCGATTGCGCCAGCTGCTCCGGCTCGGTGTCCTTCAACAGGAATCCGGCCGCGCCGCTGCGCAATGCCGTGACGATGTATTCGTCGGTGTCGAAGGTCGTCAGCATCGCCACCACCGGCGGCTCCGGCAGCTCCCGCAGCCGCCGCAAGACGGTGAGCCCGTCGACATCGGGCATCCGGATATCCAGCAGCACCACATCCGGGCGCACCGACCCGATCAACTCCACGGCCTCCCCACCCGAACTCGTCCCCACCACGTCGATCCCGTCCGCGGCAGCGAGAATCAGCTCGAACCCCGTCCGCACCAAGGCCTCGTCGTCCACGACAGCCACCCGGATCCCGCACCGCCCCGCGCCGCCCCGCACCCGCGGATCCGGCAGCGTCGGGGCGTTCACCGCACTCTCGTCGATCATCGAACGAGCGTAGAGAATCCACCGAGCCTCCGGCCATCCGCCGAAAGTCGGACACCCGGACAGGGTCAGCGGGTCGCGGCCGGCAACCGAGTACCGCCGGTGTGACGCGCCTCGCACTCCGGGGCCCTGGTGCGCCGTCTCGCACAGGCATAGCCTGAATCGTCGATACCACGAAATCCCTTGTACTAATTGGACATTCGTTGCAATCTGACCAAGAGGCATATTCTGGTGAGGCGGAGCGGGCGGGTCGTCCGCTCGGACGCCGGCAAATCCTGGCGGGCCTGGCCCTGCTGGCGATAACCGGCTGCGCCGGACCTTCCCGCAAACCCACGGCCGCCACCTCGGAGACTTCCCCGCACTGGGATTACGAGGCGGAGGGGCCCGAGCACTGGGCCGAACTGGATAGCCGATACCTGACGTGCGGGACCGGGCACGCGCAGTCGCCGGTCGATCTGTCCAGCCATACCCAGCTGCATCCGGACGATCACATCACCATCGAGTACGGCATCGTGCCCGCTTTCGGCATCCTGCACGACGGGCACACGCTGCTGGTACGCCCGGCCGCGGCCGATTCGAGCCGGATCCTGCTGGGCGGCAGACCCTTCCAGCTCACCCAGTTCCACTTCCACATGCCCAGCGAGCACACCGTGGACGGGGTGAACTCCACCATGGAGCTGCACCTGGTGCATCGCGACGACAGCGGCAGCCTGGCCGTGCTCGGCATCCTCATGCAGGAGACGGCGGGCGCGTCCGGATTCGACCCGCTGCTCGCCACCGTGCCGCAGCGGCAGGGCGAGTCGGTGCTGACCGGGCCGATCGATCTGCGGACTCTCCTGCCCGCGGACCTCGGCCAATTCCGCTACGAGGGCTCGCTGACCACTCCGCCGTGCAGCGAAGGCGTTTCGTGGACGGTGCTGCGCAATCCGGTGCCGGTCTCCCGCGAGGTCGCCGACCGCTATCACGCCCTCTTCCCGCACTCCAACCGCCCGACCCAACCGCTCAACGGCCGCACCGTCATCATCGCGGGCGGCTAGCGGCGACCTCCGCACTCGAATCAGTCTGCGGCCGACCGGGATTCCGCCCATTCGTCGGCCCAGGCGTCGAGCGGGGCGATCGCGCCGTGCAGCTTCGCGCCGAGGGGCGTCAACAGGTAACCGTCCGCGCCCGTGGCGATTACGCCCGCCTCGGCGAGCTCGGCCAGGCGCTGATACAGCACGCTCGACGACAGGCCCGTGCAGCGCGCGAGCAGCGCCCGGGCGCCGACCGGCCCCTCGCGCAGTTCCCAGATGATGCGCAGCGTCCAGCGGCGGCCGAGCAGGTCGAGGGCCGCCATGAGGGGCCTGCCGGTGGTCGAGCCGCGCACCGGCCGGCCCGGTCGAGGGGACGCCATCGCACTCCTTGAGCCTTGTGTTTCGATTATCGAAACACTAACATCCACAGGTGTTTCTATTTCCGAAACACGGGAGCAGGCAATGCCCAGAATCGAGCCCCTGGAACCGCCCTACACCGAGGAGACCGGTGCGCTGCTGGAACGCATGACGCCCCCCGGCGCACCACCCATCGCCCTGTTCCGGCTGTTCGCACGCAACCCGCCGATGGCCACGGCCATGCACGGATGGGGCGGCTACGAACTCGGCCGGGAACTCTCGCTCGGCCTGCGACTGCGTGAACTGGTCATCGATCGCACCTGCGCCCGCTGCGGCTGCGAATACGAATGGGGCGTGCACATGGCGTTTTTCGCCGAGCGCGCCGGCATCACGCCGCAGCAGCGGACCTCGCTGACCCACGGCGGACCCGAAGACCCTTGCTGGACGGACGAATCCGAGCGGCTACTGTTGCGCGCCGTCGACGCCCTTCATGATGACAACGACATCGGCGACGAACTCTGGGCGCGGCTCGCGGCGGTCTTCGACGACCGGCAGTTGATGGACCTGCTGTTGTTGTGCGGCTGGTATCACGCCATCAGCTTCATTGCGCGGGCGGCGCGCCTGCCGTCCGAGCCGGGCGCACCCCGGTTTTGTAACGTTCGTTAAAATACATGTTAGAGTGCTGTCATGCCTCGCCCCAAAGCCTTCGATCCGGATCGTGTCGTGGATGCCGCGATGACGGCGTTCTGGAACAAGGGGTATGCGGCGACCTCCGCCCAGGATCTGGTGGACACCACCGGCCTGGGCCGGGGCAGCCTCTACAACGCCTTCAGCGGGAAGCACCAGTTGTTCCTGGAATGCCTGCGACGATACGAAAGCGAATGGGCGACAACCCAGGTCGAGGTCCTCCGGGGTGACGGTCCGGTCCGGGATCGCGTGCGCGCGGTGCTGATGACGGTGGTCGACGAGGAAACCGGGGCGGCGCCCGCGAACCGCGGCTGCCTGGCGGTGAATGCGGCCATCGAGCTCGGCGGCAGTGACGCCGAGGCGACGGCGCTGGTGCGGCACACCTTCAACCGGATGCAGGATGCCTTTCAGGAGGCGCTCGAGCGGGCGCGCCGCGATGGCGAGATCGACGCGGATCGCAAGCCTGCGGCGCTGGCGGCCTATCTTCTCAATGCCATGTACGGATTGCGGGTGCTCGGTCGGACGGCGGACCGCGACACCTTGACCGACATTGTCGAGACCACCATGAGAATGCTGTAGCGGCAGCGAATCCCACTCTGCAACAAGACCTTTCGACCGGGCGGCTTTGCGCTGCCCGCATATTGTAATGATCAGTCAAAATCAATGAGGAGCTGTCTTCATGACCGAACAGTCCCCGATCGCGACCGTGCTCGGCACCGGCATCATCGGTGCGCCGGTGGCGCGGAATCTGCGCACGGCATTCACCGTGCGGGCCTGGAATCGCACCCCCGCCGCGGCGGAGCCATTGGCGGCCGAGGGAATCGAGGTCGCACGGACGGCGGCGGAGGCGGTGGCGGGCGCGCACGTCGTGGTCACGGTGCTCACCGATGCGGCGGCGGTGCGGGAGGTGATGGAATCGGCCGCGCCCGCGCCGGGCACGGTGTGGATTCAACTGAGCACCGTCGGCGATGCCGACACCGCCGAGCTGGCCGGTTTCGCGGCCGAGCGCGGCCTGGTGTTCTACGACGCGCCCGTCCAGGGCACCAAGCAGCCCGCCGAACTGGGCCGCCTGGTGGTGCTGGCCGCGGGGCCGGAAAGGGAACGCCAGACCGCGACAGCCGTTTTCGATGCGATCGGCAGTCGCACGCTGTGGGTCGCGGCGGAGCCCGGCGCGGCGACCCGGCTCAAACTGGCCTTGAACAGCCTGGTCTTCGCGCTCACCCACGGCATCGCCGAAAGCCTGTCCCTGGCGGAGGCTTTGGGCGTGGATCCGAATCTGGTGGTGGAGGCGGTCACCGGCGGCCCGCTGGACAGCGGCTTCTTCCAGGCGAAGGCGCGTGCGGCTTTGACCGGTGAGCTCGCGGTGGCCTTCTCGATCGACAACGCGGTCAAGGACTCCCGGCTCATCACCGCGGCGGCGGAGCGGGCCGGGATCACCGTCGATGTCACGGCGGCCGGGCTGGGCCGGTTCCAGCGCGCGGCCCGGGCCGGGCACGGCGCGGCCGATATGGCCGCCTCCTATCTGGCCCGATAGGAGCGCACCGATGACGAGTCTCGACACCTCCGCCCGCGGCGGCGCACCGTCCCGGGCGAAGCCGCCCATCGGCAAACTGCTGGCCTTCACCACGGCCGGATTCCTGGCCATCGTCACCGAGACCATGCCCGCCGGACTGCTGCCGAAAATCGCCGCGGGGCTGCATATCTCCGAATCCCGGGCCGGGCAGCTGGTCACCCTCTACGCGCTCGGCTCGGTGGCCGCGGCCATTCCGGTGATCACCGCCACCCGCGGCCTGCGCCGCCGCCCGCTGCTCCTGGCCGCCGTGGCCGGTCTGCTGGTGTTCAATACCGTGACGGCGCTGTCGTCCAGCTATTCCCTCACGCTGGCGGCGCGATTCGCGGCGGGCATGTCGGCGGGCGTCATCTGGGGCCTGCTCGCCGGATACGCCCGCCGATTGGTGCCCGAGCACATTCAGGGCCGGGCCCTGGCCGTCGTCGGCGTCGGCCAGCCCATCGCCCTGACTCTCGGTGTGCCGCTGGGCACGTGGCTCGGCTCCCTGCTGGACTGGCGCGCCGCATTCTGGATCATGTCGGCCCTCGCCGCCGCCTTGCTGGTGTGGATCCGGGCCCTGGTGCCGGACCTACCGGGACAGGCCGCGGACGCCCGCCGGCCGCTGCGGCAGGTGTTCGCCATTCCCGGCGTGCGCCCGGTCCTCGCGGTCGTGCTGGGCTGGATCCTGGCCCACAATGTCCTCTACACCTATGTGGCCCCGTTCCTCACGCATTCCGGCCTGGAGCAGCGCACCGATGTCGTACTGCTGATATTCGGTGCGGCCGCCATCGCCGGCATCTGGATCACCGGCACCCTGGTGGACCGGCGGCTACGCACCACCACGCTGGTCTCCCTCGCCGTATTCGCCGCCGCGACAACGGTCTTGGCCACCGCCGGCGGATCACCCGCCTTCGTCGTCGCCGGCACCGTCGCCTGGGGGCTGGCCTTCGGCGGAGCGCCCACCCTCCTGCAGACCGCCATCGCCGACGCCGCCGGCAACGAGGCCGACGTGGCCCAGTCCATGCTGGTGACGGTCTTCAACCTGGCCGTCGCCGGAGGCGGTCTCCTCGGCGGATTCCTGTTGAACGCCATCGGAAGCCGATCGCTCCCCGCCGCGGCCGCGGTGACGGCACTCATTGCCCTGGCGGCCGCCGCGGCCGCCGCCGCACACGGCTTCCGTCCCGGATCGCGCGGCGGCACAGCGGAGTAGGACTGCGCGCAGCGGGTCACCGGCCCGCCCGGCCGGCGGTGCGGCGGGAGATGGCGACGCCGATCAGGCAGACCGTGCCGCCGAGCAGGGCCCAGGCCGTGGGGACTTCGCCCAGCAGCACCCACGAGAGCAGGATGGAGATGGCGGGGACGGCGTAGGTGCCGGCGGCCAGGCGGCCGGCATCCGTGCGGTGCAGGGCGTAGGACCAGGCCGTGAAACCCAATGCCGTCGGGAACAATCCGAGGTAGATGCCGTCGGCGACGACGCGGGCGGGAGCGGTGGAGAGTTCGGTGATCAACTGCGGCGTCCACGGGAGCAGGACGACGGCGCCGATGAGGCAGCCGAGCCAGATGGCGGTGAGCGGATCCACATAGCGCAGTGCGGGTTTCTGGACCAGCATGCCCGCGGCGTAGAGCACGGCGGCGAGGATGCACAGCAGGACGCCGAGGCCGTCGCGGTGCCCGCCGCCGCTGGACAGGGCGATGATGCCCACGCCGGCCAGGGATACGGCCGCGCCGATGAGCAGCGTCCGGGTCAGGTGTTCGCGGAACAGGGCGGCGGCGCCGAAGGCCACCAGGAGTGGGGCCAGATTCACCAGGAGCGCGGCGGTTCCGGCGTCCACGTGCAGTTCGGCCGTATTCAGGGCGACGGTGTATCCGGCGAGCCAGAGCACCGCGTAGGTCGTCACCAGCAGGAGCGCCCGGGGCGAGCGGGGTATGCGGCGCAGGGCGTCGCGGCGGGCCAGCATGGGGACGCTCAGCGCCAGCGCGGCGACCACCAGGCGCAGCAGGGCCATCGGGGCGGGTGAAAGATGCGGGCCCGCATCGCGAATCGCGACGAAGGCCGAGGCCCACAGCACGACCGCGGTCAGTGCCGCGAGCGCGCTGGCGGCGCCGGGTCCGAAGCGGCGAGGGGCCGCCGGTACCGGCTGATCGGCGAGGTCGTGCACGCGAATTTCCTGGGTCACGCAGTCATCGTGACTCGGACAATTGAACAGGACAAGCGAACAATCACAAACATTCATTAAGCCCAGCTGTACTATCGGGATATGCTCGACCTCACCCGGCTCCAACTGCTCCGGACCGTCATCGCCACCGGCTCCCTGCGGGCGAGCGCCTCGACCCTGGGCTACACCGCGTCGGCGGCCAGTCAGCAATTGGCGGCGCTGCAGCGGCAGACCGGGTTGCGGCTGGTCGAGCGGGTGGGCCGCGGCATCGCGCCCACCGCGGCCGGGCGGGTGCTGGCCGCTGAGGCGAATCGGGTGTTCGAGGAACTGAGCCGGCTCGACGGGGTGGTCGGCGATCTGCGCGCCGGGCGGGTCGGCAGCCTGTCGATCGGGTACGTGGCCTCCGTCGGCGCGACCTGGCTGCCGCCCATCGTGGAGGTGCTGCGCACCGAATTCCCGGATCTGCGACTGGAATTGCGCATGAGCGAGACCAGCGACGGGCACTGTGATGTCGAGATCTTCATCGAGGACGCGGGCATCGCCCCACCGGCGGGGGTGGAGGTGCGGCCGCTGATCACCGATCCGCATGTGGTGGCCATGCGATCCGATGATCCGCTCGCCGCACGGCCGGCCGTGCGCCTGGCCGAACTGGCGGACCGGCCCTGGATCGACAACGAGCCCACCGCGGGGCCGTGCCGCCGAATCCTGTTGGACGCCTGCGCCCAGGCCGGGATCACGCCTCGATTCCAGGTGCAGACCCCGGACTACCGGACCGCATTGCCCATGGTGACAACGGGTATCGGGATCACCGTGCTCCCCCGCCTCGCCGCCGTGGATCTGCCCGCCGGGGTGACGACGCGCCCCCTGACGGAACCGACGCCGGTCCGCCAGGTGAGCATGGCCGTCCGCGTATCGATCGCGGGCAACCCGGCGGTCCGCCGCACGGTCGGGCTGTTCACCTCCATCGCGCAGCGGTCCGAGCAGCAAGCAAGCGGTTGAGCCCCTGTGTCACGCAACCGGAGCCGTGTTGATCACGACTGTGCCGCACCGATTATGGGCACGGTGGGTGCGGGATCGATCCGTGTCTCATCGCCGATGGTGAGGACGGCCGGTTCCGCCGAGCGGTAGGCGGGCCACGACGGCAGCCCGGCATGGGTGGGATCGCCGTCGCGGATGAATCCGATCCAGGCGCGATGCAGCGTGTCGGTGATCCGCGCGGCCGACCCCGGCTCGAAGCCCTGCGCGAACGGGGCCGCGGACCAGCGGTCGAGATTGCCGAAGGCGAAAGGCAATTCGAGACAGTGGGCGGCGCCCACGGCGGGTCCCATCGGCGAGCTCACGTCGAACTGGTAGACGTAGGTCGGCCGCGGGGCGGTCGTGCGCTGCTCGGCCATCCGCAGTCCGGGGGCGCGGAACATCACATCGCCGACAATGCGTACCACCGCCTCGCCGGGCGAGAGTCCTTCGGACAGCACCGCCGCCGCGTCGATATCGCTGTATCGTGTTGCCGCCCAGTCGATCACCTGCTCGCGGGTGGCGGCGACGCAGCGCGGATCCACCCCGAAGGCGAAGGCGGCCTCGTCGCGGGTCCAGCCGAGGATCATGTCGACGTCGGCGCTCGCCAGCGTTTCCATCGGGTGCCGGGGAATGGTCCCCGGGTCGAGAACCGGCGTGTAGGCCAGCGACCACACGCCGAAGGCGGCGTATTCGGCCATGACCGCTTGCGTGCCGAGAATCAGCCGCTCCCAGGGCTCTTCGCGGAGCGCGTCGATATTCTCGCCGTGGCCGAGGTGGCGTGCCAGGGCCCGGGTGCGTTCGACCGCGACGTCGACGCCGATCAGCTCCCACGCGAACGGCATGCTCTGCAGGATCGCGCGCTGGAACAGTCCGCGCGTCGAGGGATGCTGGGCGAGCGCGGCAATGGCGAACGCGCCACCGGATTGCCCCGCGAGGGTGACGCGCTCCGGATCGCCGCCGAACGCGGCGATATTCTCGGCGATCCACTGCACCGCGGCGATCTGGTCGGTGAGCCAGGCATTGGGGTCGCCGAGCCCGGACAGGAATCCCAGCGGACCGAGACGATAGTTGATCGAGACCGCGACGACATCGCCGTTGCGGGCGAAGGTGTCGGTGGCGTAGCGGTCGAGATTGCCCGAGCCGGTGAGGAATCCGCCGCCGTGCAGCCACACCACCACCGGGCGGCGGGCATCGTCGGCGGCGGGCGTCCAGATGTTCAGCGTCAGGCAGTCCTCGTCGAAGGGCGGCTCACCGTGGAAGCCGATCAGCGGATGCGGCTGCGGCGGGCGCGGTTGCGGGGCGGACGGCCCGTAGGCCGTGGCGTCGCGCACCCCCGCCCAGCCGGGATGCGGGCGGGCGGCGCGCCAGCGGTTCGCGCCGGTGGGCGGTGCGGCGTAGGGGACGCCGAGAAAGGCGGTGACGCCGTCGATGGTCCGGCCCCGCAGCATTCCGGACTTCGTCTCGGCTATCGGTTGTGCGCTCATCGGTTTCTCACATTTCGTCGTATCGTGTTCCAGCGCAGGAGATTCAGAAGGCGGCGATACCGGTGATGGCGCGCCCCAGGATCAGCGCGTGAATGTCGTGGGTGCCCTCGTAGGTGTTGACCACCTCCAGATTCACCAGATGCCGGGCAATGCCGTACTCGTCGCTGATCCCATTGCCGCCGAGCATGTCTCGCGCCACCCGGGCGATGTCGAGGGCTTTGCCGCAGGAGTTGCGCTTCAGGATCGAGGTGAGTTCCACCGTCGCCTGCCGCTCCTCGCGCAGGCGGCCCAGCCGCAGGCACCCTTGCAGCCCCAGGGTGATCTCGGTGAGCATATCGGCCAATTTGCGCTGCACCAGCTGATTGGCCGCGAGCGGACGGCCGAACTGGCTGCGCGCGAGCACGTAGTCGCGGGCCCGGTGATAGCAGTCCTCGGCCGCGCCCAGCGCGCCCCAGGCAATGCCGTAGCGCGCGCTGTCCAGGCAGGTGAAAGGCCCGCGCAGCCCGCGGATCTCGGGGAAGGCGTTCGCCTCCGGCACGAAGACCTCGTCCAGGACGATCTGGCCGGTCACCGAGGCGCGCAGGCCGACCTTGCCGGTGATCTCCGGCGTGGACAGTCCCGTCATGCCCCGGTCCAGGATGAAGCCGCGGATGGCGCCCGCATCGTCGCGGGCCCACACCACGAACACATCGGCTATGGGCGCGTTGGTGATCCACGTCTTGGTGCCGGTCAGCGAATACCCGCCGGGCACCGCGCGGGCGCGGGTCGCCATCGAGCCCGGATCGCTGCCGTGATCGGGCTCGGTCAGCCCGAAGCAGCCGATCGATTCGCCGGATGCCAAGCGCGGCAAGTAGTTCCGCTTCTGTTCCGCGGTGCCGAACTCATTGATCGGCACCATCACCAGCGAGGATTGCACGCTCATCATGGACCGGTACCCGGAGTCGACGCGTTCCACCTCGCGGGCGATCAGGCCGTAGGCGACATAGCCGAGACCCGCGCCCCCGTACTCCTCGGCAATGGTCGGGCCGAGCAGTCCGACCGCGCCCATCTCCCGGAAGACGCCGGGATCGGTGTGCCCGGCGCGGAAGGCCTCGAGCACCCTGGGAGTCAGTCTCCGCGTGCAGAATTCGCGTGCGGCATCGCGCACTGCTCGCTCGTCGGAGGTCAGCTGATCGTCGAGCGCCAGCGGATCGTCCCAGCGGAAGGCGGGCCGGGCGGCGGTCGGGGCGCGGCCGCTCATGCGATGCTCCTGGCGTGCGGGCCGTCGGAGATGACGGCGGTGACCTCGATCTCGACCTGCGCCTCCGGTTCGACGAGGCGGTTCACCTCGAGGGCGGTCATGGCGACATCGAAGTCGCCGATGATCTCCCGGTAGGCCGCGCCGATGGCGCGCTGGGCCCGGGAGTACTCCTCGACATCGGTGAGATACCAGGTCATGCGGACGATGTGCGCGGGTTCGGCGCCCGCCTCGGCGAGCACGGCCACCACATTGCGCAGGGCCTGCCGCACCTGGTCGGCGAGCTCGGTGGCACGGAAGACGCCGTCGGCGTCCCAGCCGACCATGCCCGCCACGAACACCATTTCGCCGCGCACGGCGACGCCATTGGCGTAACCGCGCGGGCGCGGCCAGGCCGGCGGCTGCAGCACCCTCACCGCGCGACCCCCGTCTCGTCGCGCGCCGGGTCCCGGCGCAGCTGGAATCGCTGTAACTTCCCGGTCGGTGTGCGGGGCAGTGCTTCGACGAACACGATGGACCTCGGATACTTGTAGGGGGCGACGGTCTCTTTCACGAAATGCTGTAATTCCCTGATCAATTCGTCTCCGGCCGGAAACTCCGGCCGCAGCACCACATAGGCCTCGACGATCTGGCCGCGCTCCGCGTCGGGCGCGCCGATGACGGCGCAGTCCGCCACCGCCGCATGGGCGGCGAGCGCGTCCTCGACCTCGGGCGCGGCAATGTTGTAGCCGGCGGAGACGATCATGTCGTCGGCGCGGGCATGGAAATGGAAGTAGCCGTCCTCGTCCATGGAGTAGGCGTCTCCGGTGTAGTTCCAGCCGTCGCGCACGTACTCGGTCTGCCGCGGGTCGGCGAGGTAGCGGCAGCCGGTCGGGCCCTTCACCGCGAGCCGGCCGACGACGCCGGGGCCGACGGGCTGCCCGGATTCGTCGACGACGCGCGCCTGATAGCCGGGCACCGCGGTGCCGGTCGCACCGGGCCGCGCGTGCCGTTCGTCGGCGGAGATGAAGATGTGCAGCATCTCGGTGGCGCCGATGCCGTCGATGAGCTCGATGCCGGTGGCCTCCCGCCACTGTGCGCGGGTGCTCGCCGAGAGCGCCTCGCCCGCCGAGATGCACTTGCGCAGCGGTGTGGCGCGCAGGGCCGCGCCTTCCCGGGCCAGCACCCGGTACGCGGTCGGGGCGGTGAACAGCACGGTCGCGCCGTATTCGGCAATGGCCGCGGCCAGCGCGGGCGGACCGGCCTGCTCCAGCAGCACCGTGGACGCGCCGATGGACATCGGGAACAACACCAGACCGCCGAGCCCGAAAGTGAAGGCCAGCGGCGGACTTCCGATGAAGACGTCGTCGGGTTCCGGGCGCACGATGTGCCGCGGGAAGCACCGGCAGATCGCCAGCACGTCGCGGTGGAAGTGGGCGGTGGCCTTGGGAATTCCGGTGGTGCCGGAGGTGAAGGCGATCAGGCAGACATCGGTGGCGGCGGTGGCCACCGCGTCGAACCGGCCGTCGTGGGCGGCCATGGCCGCTTCGAGGCCATCCGCCGCGGCGGTATTGAAGTACTTCACGCGGTCGAGCGTCGATCCGGCGCTGCGGGCCGGTTCCAGCCGATCGGCCACGGCGGCATCGCACAGCGCGTGGGTGATGCGCGCCTTGTCGATCATGACGGCGAGTTCCTTGGCGCGCAGCAGGGGCATGGCGGTGACGGCGATGCCGCCCGCCTTCACCACCGCCAGCCAGCACGCCGCGAGCATGGGGGTGTTCGGTCCGTTCAATAGCACCCGGTTGCCGGGTACCAGCCCCATATCGCGCACGAGCACCGCGGCAATGCGGTTGACCCGCTCGTGCAGGTCGGCGTAGGTCCAGCGCACGCCGGGGCCGCGCATACACAGCCGGTCGCCGCGGCCCTCGGCGAGATGGCGGTCGAGTAGTTCGGCGGCGCAGTTGATTCGATCCGGGAAGCGCAGTTCCGGCAGGTCCAGCAGGAATTCCGGCCATTGCTCGACCGGGGGCAGGTTGTCGGTGGCGAAGGTGTCGATATGAGCACTGGTCATGGCGATACGACCTTGGGAGAGAGGGTGTTTCGAGAATCAGGGCACGCGGGTGAGCGTGGCGTCGCGCAGCAGTTCGCGAGCGATGATCAACTGCTGCACTTCGGTGGCGCCCTCGTAGATGCGCAGGGCGCGGATATCGCGGTAGAGGCGTTCGACCGGATGGTCGTGGACGACGCCGCGCCCGCCGTGCAGCTGGACGGCGGCGTCGATGACCTGTTGCGCTCCCTCGGTGGCAGCCATTTTGGCCATGGCCGCCTCGCGGGTCACCGATCGCCCCCGGTCACGCTCCCAGGCCGCGCGGTAGGTGAGCAGGGCGGCGCTGTCGATGGTGGTGGCCATGTGCGCGAGTTTGGCCCGGGTGAGCTGGAAGTCGGACAGCTTGCCGCCGAACATGTTCCGGGTGGTGGCGTGGTCGATGGCCGCGGCCAGGGCGCGGCGGGCGAAGCCCAGCGCGGCGGCCGCCACGGAGGTGCGGAAGACGTCGAGGGTGCGCATGGCGATCGAGAAGCCCTCGCCCGGTGCGCCGATGCGCCGGGCGGCCGGAATCCGGCAGCCCTCGAAGCGCAGTCGCGCCAGCGGGTGCGGGGACATGGGCTCGATGCGCTCGGCAATGTGCAGTCCGGGGGTCCCGGCCTCCACGATGAACGCCGAAATCCCGCGTGCGCCTTCGGCTTCCCCGGTTCTGGCGAACACCACATAGAAATCGGCTATGCCGCCGTTGGAGATCCAGGTCTTCTCGCCGTCGAGCACATAGTCCTGCCCGTCGGCGCGGGCGGCGCACGACATGGCCGCCACGTCCGAACCCGCATCGGTCTCCGACAGGGCGAAGGCGGCCAGCGCCTGTCCGCGCGCGACCCGCGGCAGATAGCGGCGTTTCTGCTCGTCGTCGCCCGCGAGGCTGATGGCGCCCGAGCCGAGACCTTGCATGGCGAAGGCGAAGTCGGCGAGTGCGTCGTAGCGCGCGAGGGTCTCCCGGAACAGGCACAGCGCGCGAGTGTCCAGCTCCTCCCGCGAACCGCCGAAAGCCTTGCCCGCCACCGTGTATCGCAGCCAGCCCGCGCCGCCGAGCAGGCGGACCAGTTCCCGGCAGCGGTCGTCGACCGCGAGGCCGGAGGGCGTGGTCAGGTGCAGGGCGGCCCACTCGTCGAGCGAGATGGCCAGCGCCCGATGGTCGTCGGTGAGGAAGGGCCAGTCCCAATGATCGCCGGACATATCAGTTCCCTTCGAAGACCGGACGCCGTTTGGCGGCGAACGCCTCGTACGCGCGGGTGAAGTCCTCGGTGAGCATGCACAGGGCCTGCGCCTGCGCCTCCGCCTCGACGGCCTGCTCGATGGTCATCGACCATTCCTGGTGCAGCATGGTTTTCGTCATGCCGTGCGCGAAGGTCGGCCCGTCCGCCAGCCGCCGCGCCAGCGACCGCGCCGCGTCGAGCAGCAGCTCCGGCTCGGTGAGTTCATTGAAGAATCCCCACGCGTACGCCTCGTCGCCGTTCATGACCCGGCCGGTGTAGAGCAGCTCGGCCGCGCGGCCCTGCCCGATGATGCGGGGCAGCATGGCGCAGGCCCCCATATCGCAGCCGGCCAGGCCGACGCGGGTGAACAGGAAGGCGGTCGCGCTGCGGGCGGTGCCGACGCGCAGATCGGCGGCCATGGCCAGGATCGCGCCCGCGCCGGCGCACACGCCGTCCACCGCGGCGATCACCGGTTGCGGGCAGGCGCGCACGGCCTTGACCAGATCACCGGTCATGCGGGTGAACATGAGCAGGTCGGGCGCGCGCAGGCCGATGAGCGGGCCGATGATGTCGTGCACGTCGCCGCCGGAGCAGAAGTTCTCGGCCGCGCCGTGCACGACGACCACCGACACATCGGTGGCATGGGCCAGGCTGCGGAACAGGTCGCGCAATTCGGCGTAGGACTCGAAGGTGAGCGGGTTCTTGCGCTCGGGGCGGTCCAGGGTGATGGTTCCGACGCCGTCATCCACCTCCCAGCGGAAGTGTTCGGCGAGATAGCCGGCGAGGGTGGTGCGATTGCCCGCGAGCAGCGCGGGATGGGGGTCGGTCATGAGAGTCCCGTGGAATTCGTTGGGGGAACGGCGGGGTCGCCGCCCGAGGGGTGCGCCAGGTGGACGCGGAGTTTGCCGAGCAGTTCGTAGAGGGTCTGCTGGTCGGCATCGCCGAATCCGGCGAAGATCTCGCCCAGCCAGCGTTCGTGTTCGGCCGCCATCTCGGCGAAGCGGGTGCGGCCGAGCCGGGTCAGGCGCACCAGGGTGGCGCGCTTGTCGATCGGGTCGGGAATGCGCTCGACCCAGCCCTCCCCCACCAGTTGATCGGTGAGGCCGGTGACATTGCCGCCGGTCACCATGAGATAGCGGGACAGTGCGCTCATGCGCAGGCCGTCGCGGTGGCGTTCCAGCTGGGCCAGGAAGTCGAAGCGCGCCAGGGTGGTTCCGAACCGCTCGCGCAGCCGGGTGCGGATCTCCTGTTCGATCTCATTGGTGGTGGCCAGCAGTCGCAGCCAGGTGCGCACGTCCAGATGATCGCCGGAGGCCGCGCGGGCCTCGACGCCGATGCGGTGGTCGGCAATGGCGGGCGCGCTGTCGCGCTGGTCCGGCACGTCACATCACCTCGCCGCCGCTGACCGAAATCGATTGGCCGGTCACCGATCCGGCCGCATCCGAGCAGAGCCAGGCCACCGCCTCGGCCACTTCCTCGGGCTGGATCAAGCGGCCCTGCGGGTTGTGCTCGACGAAGGCCGCCCGCGCTCGCTCGGCATCGCGGCCGGTGGCGGCCACGACCTCGGCCACGCTCTCGCGCAGCAGATCGGTATCGGTGAAACCCGGGCAGATGGCATTGACGGTGATGGGTGTGCCCGCGAACTCGTGCGCCAGCGCCCGGGTCAGCCCGATGACACCGTGCTTGGCCGCGGTGTAGGCGCAGACGTAGGAGTAGCCGCGCAGTCCGGCGGTGCTGGCGACGGTGACGACCCGCCCGTGACCGGTCGCGAGCATATCGGCCAATGCCGCTCTGGCGCACAGGAATGCGCCGGTGAGGTTGACCGCGAGCATCTGCTGCCACAGGTCGTCGCCGGTGCGGTGCAGCGGTGCGCTGCGCGCCTGCCCGGCATTGTTGATCAGAATGTCGATGGGTCCGTGCCGTTCCCGGGCGGCGGCGAAAGCGGCGACGACCGAATCCGGTTCGGTCACATCGCCGGACACCGCGTGCGCCTGTGCCGAATCCGGCAGTGCGCCTGCGGTTTTTGTGGCCGCATCGAGATCGCGGGCCAGGATGGTGAGCCGCGCGCCGGAATCCGCGAGTCGCGCGGCGATGGCCGCGCCGATTCCGCGTGAGCCGCCGGTGACCAGTGCGTGCCGGCCGGTCAGGTCGATGGTGGTCCCGTTGTAGGTCATGTGGGCCTCCTGAAGCGTGGCGCCCACACTACGGCAGAAACTTTAGTTGTGAAGCAAATTCATACTGTTTTCATGACGATGGCCAAAAATTAGTCATACGATGGCCCGGCATCACCCCTCGCTTCTAGGGACTCACCGTGGCTTCACCCCATCCCACCGCCGCGACCACCACCGCCACCATGCGCTGGCGCGGCCACATCGTCCTCGTACTCTGTTTCGTCGCAATCGTTTTCGACGGCTACGACCTGGTGGTCTTCGGATCCACCCTGCCGTCGATCCTGGCCTACGAGCCGTGGCAGCTGACCAAGTCCACCGCCGGGGTCATCGGCTCGCTGGCACTGGTCGGCATGCTGATCGGCACCCTGGCCGTGAGCGTGCTGACCGACCGGCTCGGCCGCCGCCGCATCATGCTCATCAGCATCGCCTGGTTCTCCACCCTGATGCTGCTCACCGCCGCCGCGCCCTCGCTGGAGGCCTTCGCGCTGCTGCGCTTCCTCACCGGCATCGGGCTGGGCGGCGTCGTGCCCACCTGCGTGGCGCTCACCGTGGAGTTCGCGCCCCGCCGGCATCGCCAGACCGCGAACGCGGTCATGTTCAGCGGCTACTCCGTCGGCGGCGTCGGCGCGGCCACGCTGGCGCTGATCATCCTCCCGCGCTTCGACTTTCGCCTCATGTACGCGCTCGGGGCGCTGTCGCTGATCACACTGCTACCGCTCACCTGGAAATTCATGCCGGAATCGGTGGCGTATCTGGCGCGGTCCGGTCGCGTCGACGAGGCGCGTGCGACGGCCGTGAAATACGGGCTGGTGTACTCCGATATCGTCGCCGCGGAGGAGCACGGCCCGGACCGCGCGCGGTCGAGCCTGGCGACGCTGTTCAGCCGCCGCTGGATCGCCTCGTCGATCCTGTTCGCGCTCACCAACTTCTGCGGTCTGCTGCTGGTGTACGGCCTGAACACCTGGCTGCCGCAGATCATGCGGGAGGCCGGTTTCGCTTTGGGCGCCGCGCTGACCTTCCTGCTGGTGCTCAATGCCGGGGCCATCGCCGGAGCCATCGGCGCTTCCTCGATCGCGGATCGGATCGGCGCCAAACGGGTGGTGGTCACCTGTTTCCTGCTGGCCGCGCTGACGGTGGTGCTGATGAGCCTGGAATTCCCCTTCGCGCTCATGCTCGGGCTGGTCGCCCTCGCCGGGCTCGGGTCGATCGGCACGCAGATTCTCGTCGGCGGCTACTGCTCGACGCACTACCCGCAGTCGCTCACCGCGACCGCGCTGAGCTTCACGCTCGGATTCGGCCGGATCGGGGCCATTACCGGACCGCTCATCGGCGGGTTCCTGGTGGGCCTGGGCTGGGGATGGCAGATCAACTTCTATGCCTTCGCGGCCTTCGCCGTCCTGGGCGCGGCCACGGCCTTCGCCGTACCGCGCGCACCGGTCTAGCGAACGCGGGCGGCGAATCAGTCGCCCGCGATCACCGCAACGGCGAAATCGTGTGCCGGACCGGCGAGTTCGCGCCGCAGTTCATCGAACAGCTCCCCCGCCTGGGCGCCGTGCCAGTCGCCGGGCAGCAGTTCGATGGGCAGGCCGGGATCCAGATACGGCAGCTTGCGCCAGACCGTGAGAGCGCTCACGTAACCGGCGAACGCATCGCGCGGCGACATCCGCGCGGCGCGTTCGCGGACGGGGCCGAACCGCTCGATGAACGCGCCGTACAGCGCTTCCAGCTCCGCCAGATCCCACCACTGCCCGACCTTGTCGCGCAGATCGCCGAAGGCCAGGTGCTCGCCGCGGAACAGCTCGACATAGCGGTCGAGCTCCAGCCGCTCCAGCGTGCGCCTGGTCTCCTCGTACAGATTGCCCGGCGCCACCCAGAATCCGGGCACGGCATTCCCGAAACCCATGCGGGTCAGCTGCGTTCGCAGTTTGTGCCGCTGCTCCCGCTCGGATTCGGGCACCGTGAACACCGCCAGCAGCCAGCCGTCGGCGGCGGTCGCGCGGCGCCGCTCGAAGATTCGCGCGTCGCCCTCGCCCAGCATGTCCAGCGCCGCCGCCGACAGCTCGTAGCCGACGCCGCCGGTTGTCTTCTTGCTCACCAGGATTCCGCGGCGCTTGAGCCTGCTCACGGCGGCGCGCACGGCCGGTTCCTCCACTTCGAGCTGCGCCATCAACCGGACCAGCGCCGACACCGACAGCCAATTGCCCGTCTCCCGGGCGTACAGCCCGAACAGCGTGACGATGAGCCGGCGGGGCTGGCTGTTCGCCGCGTGGCGCTGGGCGGGATCGGACGTCGCGCGAGTCATACGAGCACGATAATTTATGACGGATTCGTTGCGGTCGTTCGGAGCACGAGATATTTTCAGGTTGTTCGCCGCATACGAACAAGGAACGGAATCACCTGATGAAGATCGTTTGCATTGGCGGCGGTCCCGCCGGACTGTATTTCGCACTGCTCATGAAGCAGCTCGATCCGAGCCACGACATCACCGTGGTCGAACGCAATCGCCCCTACGACACCTTCGGCTGGGGCGTCGTGTTCTCCGACGCCACCATGGACGGCATGCGCGAGTGGGATCCGGTCACCGCGGCCCGGATCCAGGACGCGTTCAATCATTGGGACGACATCGAATTGCGGTTCAAGGGCCGCACGCTGCGCTCGGGCGGGCACGGGTTCATCGGCATCGGCCGCAAGCGGCTGCTCAATATCCTGCAGGAGCGCTGCGAAGAGCTCGGCGTGCGACTGGAATTCGAGCGCGAGGTCGAGTCGGATACGGAGTTCCCGGACGCCGACCTGATCATCGCCGGCGACGGCGTCGCCTCCAAGACGCGGATGAAGTACGCGGACGTCTTCGAGCCCGACATCGTGACGCGACCCAACCGATACATCTGGCTGGGCACCGAAAGACCCTATGACGCCTTCACTTTCGACTTCGTCAAGACCGAGCACGGCTGGTTCCAGGCGCACATCTACAAGTTCGACGAGAACACCTCGACCTTCATTGTCGAATGCCCCGAACACGTGTGGCGGGCACACGGTCTCGACACGGCCGACCAGGACCAGTCGATCGAGTTCTGCGAGCGCCTGTTCGCCGACAATCTGGCGGGCCACAAGCTCATGACCAATGCCAAGCACCTGCGCGGCAATGCCTGGTTGAACTTTCAGCGCATCACCTGCGCGAAGTGGTGGCTGCACAATGGAAACAGCCATGTGGTCCTCATGGGCGACGCGGTGCACACCGCGCACTTCGCCATCGGCTCGGGCACCAAGCTGGCCCTGGAGGACGCCATCGAACTGGTGCGTCAATTCCGGGACCACGGGGACTCCCCCGACCGGCTGCCCACGGTGCTGCAGAATTACCAGCGGGTCCGCGAGATCGATGTGCTGCGCCTGCAGAACGCGGCCTGGAATGCCATGGAGTGGTTCGAGGTCTGCGGCGAAAGATATTGCGATCAGCTCGAACCCGAGCAGTTCATGTACTCCATGCTCACCCGCAGCCAGCGGATCAGCCACGAGAATCTGCGCCTGCGCGACAAGGAGTGGCTCGAGGGCTACGAGCGCTGGTTCGACCGGCGGGCGGGGGTGGCGCGCGCCGCGGACGAACCGGCCGTGCCGCCCATGTTCACCCCCTACACCGTGCGCTCGGTGACCCTGAAGAATCGGGTCGTGGTCTCGCCCATGGCCCAATACTCGGCGGTCGACGGCCTGCCCGGTGATTTCCATCTGGTGCATCTGGGCGCCCGGGCGATGGGCGGGGCCGGGCTGGTGTTCACCGAGATGACCTGTGTGAGCCCGGAAGGGCGGATCACCCCCGGATGTCCCGGCCTCTACACCGACGAACAGGGCCTGGCCTGGCAGCGGATCGTCGACTGGGTGCACGCCAATTCCGACGCGAAAATCGCTGTGCAGCTGGGTCATTCCGGCGCGAAGGGATCCACGCGGCGCGCCTGGGACGGCACCGACAAGCCCTTGATCGACGAGGCCGAACCGAACTGGCCGCTGGTATCGGCCTCCCCGCAGCAGTATCTGCCCGGCGAGAGCCAGTGGTCGAGCGCCCTGACCCGCGCCGAAATGGACGACATCACAGCCCAATTCGTCACCGCCGCCGAGCGGGCCGCACGAGCGGGCTTCGACTGGCTCGAAGTGCACTGCGCGCACGGCTATCTGCTGTCGAGTTTCATCTCCCCGCTCACCAACCGGCGCGACGACGACTACGGCGGCTCACTGGACAACCGGCTGCGCTACCCCCTGGAGGTGTTCCGAGCGGTCCGCGCGATCTGGCCCGCCGACCGCCCGATGTCGGTGCGCATCTCCGCACACGACTGGGTGCCCGGCGGCGTCACCCCCGCCGAATCCGTCGCCATCGCCCGCGCATTCGCCGACGCCGGAGCCGATCTCGTCGACTGCTCCTCCGGTCAGGTCAGTAAATCCGAACAACCCAGATTCGGCCGCATGTGGCAAACCCCCTTCGCCGACCGCATCCGCCAGGAGGCCGGGATCCCCACCATCGCCGTCGGCGCCATCTCCGAGGCCGACCACGTGAACAGCATTATCGCCGCCGGCCGCGCCGACCTGTGCGCCATCGCCCGCCCCCACCTGGCCAACCCGGCCTGGACCCTCACCGAAGCCGCCAAGATCGGCTACACCGACATCGCCTGGCCCAGGCAATACTGGTCCGGCAAAAGGCAATTCGAGACCAATATCCAACGCGAACAGGCCGCTGCCCTGGGAAAGCGATAACCGAGCACGTCGCCCTCTTGGCCGGAATCCACAAATCCGTTGGTGCGCTGACGGTGTGGATCCCGGCCAAAAGCACGCCGGGATGACAGGGTCGCCCTCCTAGTGACGGAGGCGGCAATCGCCTCGAATCAGTCGGCGCGGGCCGGAGTGCGATGGAGGGCTTCGAGCAGATGCCGGAGGGCGGGCGAGGGCGGGCCCGGCTGGACGGCGAGGGCGGTGGGCACCGACATGTCCGGCAGCCGCGTGATCGTCACGCCGTGGACGGTGGGCAGGGTGGCGACTTCGTAGAAGACCGTCCATGACGGTGGGGCGGAGGCGATCTCGGTGAGCGTGTGCTGGAGAGTGGTGAACGGCGGGCCGGCGGGCGGGTCGATGCCGGCGGTGCGGCAGGCGTCGGTGATCAGATCGTGGAAGGGCGGGTTGGCCTCGCGGGCGGCCAGGCGCAACGGGATTCGCCCCAGCTGGTCGAGACGCGGGCCCGGGTGCGCGGCCAGTGGATGATCGGCGGGCAGTGCCACGTAGAGCGGATCCGACCACACGTCGAGCACTTCCAGCCCGGGCGCGTGACGCAGCGCGCGGACGAGAGCGGCATCCAGCTCGCCCGAGCGCACGGCGGCGAGCCGCTCGGCCGGCGGCAGCCGCCGGGGCCGCACCCGCAGGCGCGGTGCGATCGCGGCCAGCTCGTTCAATGCCCGATAGACCCGATCGCCGGGGGCGTGCACGGTGCCCACCCGCAGGACGCCTTCCACGCCGCCCGCGATATCCGCCGCGACACCGCGCAGTCGCTCGGCACCGGCCAGCACTAGGCGGGCCTCGGCGAGCAACCGCTCCCCGGCGCCGGTGAGACGCACGTGTCGCCTCGACCGGTCGAACAGGCGCACTCCGAGTTCGCGTTCCAGCCGACCGATCTGCTGGCTCACCGCCGACTGGACGATGGTCAGCCGGTCGGCCGCGCGACCGAATCCGCCCTCCTCGGCGACGGCCACGAAGTACTCCAGCTGCCGCAGCTCCACCGCGCCTCCGATCCATCTCGTTCCGTGATCACTGTGTGCGACAACCGCATCTGGTTCACGAGTTCTTCCCGCGATGCACTGGATCGGGCAACGAACAAAGGAGCGCACCATGTCGTCCACCATCGCCGGAGCTCTGGTCGTACCGGCCGCGACCGCGGAAACCGTGGAGCTGCCGCACGGCGGCGCCTTCCACCTGCTCGCCGATGCCTCCGACACCGGCGGCGCGCTGGGCGCCAATCGCCTCACCCTCGGCGCGGGCGCGGACGGGGCGGCCCCGCACTATCACGCGCGGTCCACCGAACTGTTCTACGTACTCGACGGAACCATGGAGTTCTACCTCGACGGCAGGTCGGAGACGGTCACCGCGGGCGGCCTGATCGTCGTCTCGCCGGGCCTGCCGCACGCTTTCGGCGCCGCCCCCGGCGCGACCGCCGACCTGCTCATCGTGCTCGGCCCCGGCATCGACCGCTTCGACTACTTCCGCCACCTCGGCCGAATCCAGCAGGGCCGGGCGGACTTCGACAGCCTCCTACCGGAACAGCAGCGCTACGACGTGCATTTCCTGCCGGGCATCCAATGGCGGGCGCGATCTCTCGTTTAGCACGTGCAGGCACGGGAGATCCCAGCCGGTCGGGGTCGCCCCCGACCGCGCCGGACAGGATCCGGTTTGCCGTGTCGATGGCGGAACACCACCGCTGACCGAGCCCGGACCGTTCACTCGATGCGGCGGCCACGACCGACTGCGGGCCGGTCGCACGCCGACGCCGCGTGAACAGCCATCTCATTGATCGGCACCGCCATCCGCCGCGGCTGGATCAGGGACGCCGAGCAGGCCGCCGCGGGCGGGGTTAGATTCCGTTCATGGATTTCGCTGAGTATCCGGTGGACGGCGGGGAATTCCCGCGGGCCGCGCCGGAAGCCGTCGGATTGGACCCCGTGGCGGTGCGGGACGCGGTCGCGTTCACCGAAGGGCGGACGACTCGGTCCATCCGGATCTATCGGCACGGGTATCTCGTCGCGGCGGGTGACCGGGATGCGGTCCGGGCCCATGGGGTACGGCCGGTGTGGAGCGCGTCGAAGAGCGTGCTGGCCATGGTCACCGGGCGGGCGGCGGCGCTGGGGCTGCTCGAGCTCGACGATCCGATCGGCCGGTACGTGACCGCGGCCGATGCACGGCATCGGGACATCACGGTGCGGCATCTGCTGAATCAGAGTTCGGGGCTGGCGTTCCGGACGCTGCGGGAATTGGCTGTGCCGGTCTACGACCAGGTGGGGTTGGCGCTCACGGCCGAGCCGAAGCATGCGCCCGGGACGTATTTCGAGTACGCGCAAGCGCCGTTGAGCCTGCTCGGGCATGTCATCTCCCGTGCCGCGGGCATGGACTCGGTGGAGTTCGCGCAGCGTGAGCTGTTCACGCCGCTCGGCATCGAGCCGAAGCAGTGGTGGGTGGCGAAGGATCGTGCGGGGCATCCGTATTGGGCGGGGCTGGTATTTCTGAGCGCGCACAATCTGGCTCGGCTGGGTCATGTGCTGCTGCGCGAGGGACAGTGGGGCGAGCGGGAATTGCTGACCGCCGATTTCGTGCGCCAGGCCCGCACGCCCGCGCCGACCAATCCGGGCTATGGATTCCTGTTGTGGCTCAATGCCGCCACCGACACCATCACCTGCCGGGCGCCGATCCGCTCCATTCTGGACCGGCCGGTCATCGCCTCCGCGCCCGCCGACACCTATCTGTTCAGCGGCATGTTCGATCAGATCGTCGCGATCATTCCCAGTCTCGACATGGTGATCGTGCGCACCGGCCAGGTACCCAACCGGACCCTGGACATCACCGGGGCCATGAGCGTCATCACCGCCGAATGGGCGCACGAGTTCTGCCGCCGCCTGTTCACCGGCTGCGCCGACCCGGCCGCGCCCGCCGATCCGGGACCGTTCCGGTCCGACGGGCTGCGACCGCTGCTGCGCGGAGCGACCGTTCGCACCGCCATCGCCGGCTAGCCGAGTCCGCGCCGCCTTCCTCACGCCGCGGACGGCGGCGCCATGCGGCGCTTGCTCCCCGCGGGCGGCGGCGCGCCGTTGACCAGCACCCGGTATTGCTGTGGCGGGCAGCCCTTCCAGCGCCGGAATGCGCGAATGAAGGCGGCCGGCTCCGCGTAACCGAGCCGCTGGCTGATCTGCCCGGTGGTCAGGTCGGTGTGGTGCAGCAGATGCTCGGCGGTGGTTTCCCGCACCTCCTCGAGCAGGGCGCGGAAGCAGACGCCCTCGTCCTGGAGCCGTCGCGACATGGTGCGCGGGCTGATGTACAGCTCGGCCGCCACCGCCGCCTGCGTGGACAGCTGCCGCGGATCGCGCACCAGCACCTCGCGCACGGCGTCGGTCATCTCGCCCCGCGACGGGCGACGGGCCAGCCGGCGCCGGGTCAGCGTCTCCCGGCACATGCGCTCGTAGGTGGTGCGCGCCCAGGCATCGGCCTGCGGCAACGGCAGCTCCAGATAGCCGGCGTCGAAGGCGCATTCGATGGCCGGGGCGCCGAAAAGCGGCTCCACGCCGAATATTTCGCGATGCCTGCTGGTGTCCGCCGGGACGGCGTGCCGGAAGGACACCCAGTCGGGCGGGATGTCGACGGCGAACAGCTCCCGGCCGAGCACCTGCACCGCGGCCATGGTGCGCTCGGTGAAGAACGGCCGCACATCCGCGGGGATGCCGGCATCGTCCAGGCGCAGCCGGGCCTGCCCGCCTGCCTCGTAGAGCGAGATCGGGCCGACGGCGAAGGCGAGTTCGAGATAGCGCAGCGCCGTGCGCAGGGCCTCGCGCAGCGTCGGGCTGCTCAGCAGCGCCAATCCCCAATTGCCGTAGAGGGATACGTGCATCAGGCTGCCCGCCGCCACTCCCAGTCCCGGCTCGTCGCCGCAGCGCGCGAGCAGGTTGCGCACCACCGCCAGCTCCTGCCGGGCGGTGATCTCGGTCCGCGGATCGATGACCGCCGTCGGCTTCACCCCGGTGCCGGCGAGGCAGTCCACCACCGGCACGCCGCGTTCGCGCGCCAGCTGGGTGAGCACGTAGACGCTGGCGGTGTTCCGCCGCATGTCCCAGTCGAATCGTGGTCGTGTGGTCATGACGATCTCAGTTGATGAACCGGAAGCAGGCGCGCTGACCGCGGTCGCCGACGGTGGCCGAGGACAGGCACACCATGCGGTAATCCTTGGCCGGGCGCCGGCTCAGGAAGCCGTAGATATAGCCGTTCGAGCACTGCGTGGCGAGCGGATACACCTCCTGCTCACCGGTTTTCGTCTCGAAGACGATCGCACCCTCGGCACAGTTCACATCGATGAACGGGGCCATATCGGCGAGCCAGCCGAGCAGGAACACCTGCCATTCCGGATTGACGGCCCACACCGCGCCGTCGAAGGTCACCCCGGCCGGGAACTGATTGGTGTGCTTGAAGTCGAAGCCGAGCACGTTGACGGTGAAGTTGAAAGGCGGAAGCAGTGGCGGCGCAGCGGTTTTCGCAGGTTCCGGGGTGACGGCGGGCAGGTCCGGGTCCGCGCCGGCCGCGGGCACGGCGCAGGTCAGGGCCAGCGCCGCGCCGAACAGACCGGTGAGCAGCCGGGTGGAAGTCTTTGTCATCGCGGAATTCTCAATCGTTCGGGAAGCGGAAGCAGGTCTCGGTCCGCTGCTCGACCACGGTGACCACGCCGCACATCTCGGCGTACTCGCCGGCCGGGCGGCGCGCGACGATCAGGTAGGGGAACGGGGCTCCACAGGCGGTGCCGACCGGAATCGTCTCGGGTGCACCGGATTTCGGATAGAAGACGAGTTGCGCGGTGGCGCAGGTGTTGTCGAACGGGGTCGCATCGGCGAGCAGGCCGAGCACGCCCGGCTGGATGGCGGGGTTCAGCGTCGCGATGTCACCGTCGAACACCGCGCCGCTGGGCACGGTGGTGAAGTGGTTGATGCTGGTGCCGCCGAAGCTGGTGCCCCAGGACAGGGTCGGTTCCACCGCGGCGGCCTCGGGTGCGCCGAGGGTGGCGGCGACGGCCAGGATGCCGCCGCACGCGGTCACCGCGGCGGGAATGGATTTCCGCATGGCTCAGCCTCTCTGCGCGGAACGGTTGACGAGCACGGCGACGTCCTCGGACAGGCTGCTCATGGTGATCAGATCCGGGTACCCGTCATTGGTCAGATCGGCCGTGACCGCCGCCTGCGGACCCAACCCGATGGTGTGCTGCTCGGCGTAGGCGAAGCCGCGCCGCCCGTCGCCGGTGAAAATCACTGCGGTGGAGGGGATGTACTGCATGGCCGCGATATCGTTGACGCCGTCGCCGTCGAATTCGCCGACCGCCACCGCGCACGGTGCGAGCGCCGGGCCGACAAGGTGGGGCGGGGAGAAGTTCCCGCGCCCGTCGCCGTAGTGGATGCCCGCGCTGAAGCCGGCGATATTCGCCGTCACGAAATCCAGATTCCCGTCGGAGTCCACATCGGCGAGCTTGAGGTCCTCGCTCGGCAGCGCGACGAGATTCCATCGGGGAGCGAGGAATCCGCCCCGCCGGTCATTGACCATGATCCAGACGCCGGAGGTGGCCAGATCGTGGAAGGCCAGGTCCGGGTAGCCGTCATTGTCGACATCACCGGACAGTGCGCTGCCCTTGGACAGTCCGACGCCGAACCACTGCGGTGCGCCGAAATGCCCGCGGCCGTCGCCACGCATCACGGCCGCCCCGCCGGGCACCGGGACAATGCTGTTGAAGGCCAGGTCGACCGCACCGTCCTGATCGAAATCGGCCAGCGTCACACCGAAGGGAATGCCGCCGGTGCGGGAGGTGACATTCGGATTGAAGTCGGTCGAGTAGGTGCGGTCGACATGGAAGACACCGCTGCCGTCATTGATCAGCACGGCCAGGCTCAGGAAGTCCCCAACCACCAGGTCCGGGCTGCCATTGCCGTCGATATCGGCCGCGGCCACCGCGTTCGCGCCGATCTCGGTGTTCACGAACTGATTCCGCCGCAGCCGCCCGGTGCCGTCGCCGAACAGCACGCCGACGCCGTCGACAATGCCGGTGGCCGCCACATCGGTGAAGCCGTCACCGTTGAAGTCCGCGGTCGCCATGGTCTGCGATCCCACGCCGGGACCGAGACCGCCCACGTTGTACTGCACGGATTCATGGAAGATGGGATTCGGCCCGCCCGAGCCCGAGGCCGATCCGGAGGACAGCGGCTCGGCGGCCGCCGTCACCGCGCCGCCCAGGGTCAGGGTGAGGGCCGCGCTCGCGGCGCACAGGCGCCGCACGCGAGTCTTGGTGGAGTGCACAGTCTTTCCTCAGTCTTGGCGGGTGCAGTCGTACCAGCCGGGGCTGCTGGTGAGGTTCTGCAGGAAGATCTGCGGCCGCACGATCTGCCCGAGGGTGGCGCGGTCCGGAATGGTCACGCAGTAGCTGGGCCCGTCATGTCCCTGCGGCGCGTATTCCGTTGCGACAGCGCGCGACAGTCCGTCCCGGGGTTGACTCAAGGCGTCGCAGGCGGCCTGATCGGCATCCGCGCGGCCGTAGCAGTTGAACCAGCTCATCGTGTAATGCACCGACAGCGCTGGGGATTTCGGGTTGTGCGGCACGCCCAGCCAGTTGATGGAATCGCCGTGGCTGCCGCTCTCGTAGGGGATGAGCATCATCGGGTTGGTGCTGCGCGGATTGCGGCGCTCCATGTCGTAGAGATCCTTGGTGCCGATCGGGCCGTCGGTGGCCTGGAACAGCGGATTCGGGAAGTCGACGAGGCCGTATTCGCTCAGGCCCGGGATATCGAGATCCGCGGTCTGCCACTGCACCGCCGCCGAGGCCGCGTGCTGGGTGAATCCGGACATGAGCGAGGCCGCGGCGACCCGGGGCAGCGGGCGGCCGTCGTATCCGTGGCCCTTGTCCTGATAGTTCAGGTAGGAGGACATGCCGACCGAGCCGACCGATTGACCCCACAGGTTGATGTGCTCGAGGTCGAGCAGGTCCAGATACGGATTGCGCGGGTTCTGCCCCACCGGCTCGTACGCCGGATTGATCCGCACCAACCGCGGGTTCTGCAGGCGCACAAGGTTTCCGATCTCATTGTTCAGATCGCTGATGGCCATGATGTCGTCCCCGGCCACCCAGCGCGTCACATCCTGCGCGTCCAGGCAGGACCCGGGCGCGAAACAGGCCTCCACCTGAAGCAGGGGCGTGATCAGATCCAGGGCGTTGCCGTCGCTGGCGGGCTGACCGGCCTGGGCGAAGCTGTAGCTGATGAATCCGTTGCGCGCCGCGCCCTGGGCGTACATCGCCACATCGTTCTGCGATTCCGAGGCGCCCGGGAATCCGATTGTCACCGGGTATTTCTCGGTTCCGGGATTATCGGGGTCGACGCCCGCCGGGAAAAACACCTTGCCCGCCAGCATGATGCCGCGCGCATTCACCATCTGGATCTTCTTGACCGTGCCCAGCTTGAATGCCGCGCCGGAATCGCCCGGGGCGCAGGAACCGTCGGTGGTCTCGTACCAGATGCTGCCGTCCGGATTGTTGCACGGCAGCCGGAACTTGGCCGTTTCGAAGGCCGGATCGTCATAGGTGTCGTCCCGCATGGCGTCGTCGATATCCGCGACGCCGAATACCCCGTTGTTGTTCCAGTCCGGTGTGTAGCCGGGATGCGGCGGGAAGCCGATGCCGAACGGCGCCACATGGGTGAGCGCGTCCCAGAGCTGCTGCGCGGCCGCCAGCGCGCCCACCGCGCCATCGGGCGTATGCCAGGTCTCCGGCTTGCTCAAGTTGGCGAACGGCTCGGCGAGCCGGCCGAGATTGGTGAGAATGCCCGCCTTGACGAGGTATTCGAACTGCCCCGGGGTGAGCAGGTCGGTGACCGTACCGCTGAAGATCTCGGCGACCTGCGCGAACACATAGGTCGGATCCGGGGGTTGCGGAGCGGGATAGGGATCCGCGTGTGCGGGGCTCAACCCGGAAGCCGCCACCGACAGCGATAAGGCCGCACCGATGGTGAACAAAGCGCGAGTAAGACGACGTGGGCGAGGCACCCGACCCTCCTCTGAGCGAATCAGCATTCGAGTTAGACGGTATGGGCCGGAATGTGATGGAGGTCATGGCAGGAATCGCCAGAGCATTGATTTACCGCGCCACCCGGACCCGGCCGGAAAATGGCCTGGCCGGTCAAACGCGCGACCGCGGGAGACAATGACTCGCGATCGGCCCGGGTCATAGTGTGCGGCGATATGAGGTCACAAGTCTTGGTCTGCGCCGCGGTCGTCGCCGGTGCGGCGGTCGCCGGCGGGCAGGCGGTCGCCGCACCGCCGACCGGTTCGAGTGGGGGTGCGGGGACGCAATTCTCGGCACCGTACTACTTCGATACCGGTACCGCGCCGTGGGTGACGCGCGCCGGGGACGTCAATCGCGACGGCAAACCGGACATCGTCACGGCCAATGCCGGCTCCGCCACCATCAACGGCGCCACCCATCTGGGCCTGAAGGGCGTCTCGGTATTGCTGAACACCACCGGAACCGGCGCTGCCGCACCGTCTTTCACCGCACCGCGGCAGTTCGTCGCGGGTGTGGGCACGCTGTCGGTGGAGCTGGCCGATATGGACGGCGACGGCGCGCCCGAGATCATCGCGTCCAATTTCTTCGACACCGGGGCGAATGGCGTGTCCATCCTGCGCAATCTCACGCCCGAGGGGTCGGCGACGGCCGAATTCGCCGATCCGATCAATCTGCCCACGGGGGCGTTCCCGTCGCTGGTGCGCACCATCGATATCAATGCCGACGGCCGGCTCGATCTGGTGACCGGTGATGCCGGTATTCCGTTCGGCCTCGGAATCACGGTGCTGCTCAATGCCTCTCAGCCCGGCGGGCCGCTCACCTTCACCGCGCCGACGCAATTCCTGGGCGGCAGTGTGGCCGAGGGCCTGGCCGTCGGCGATATCAACAATGACGGGCTCGAGGATGTCCTCGTCTCCAACACCACCACCAGCAATGTGGCGGTCCTGGTCAACACCACCGCCCCCGGCTCGCTGATCCCCACCTTCAACATCACCGAGGAATGGGTGGTCACCAGCACCGACGCCCAGCTGGCCGACCTCGACGGGGACGGCCGACTGGACATGATCATCGCCCGCACCGCGGGCGGGTTCACCGTTCGCCTCAACCGCACCGCGCCCGGCGCGCCCACCGCCGAGTTCGGCGAGGACGTCGTCGGTGACCTCATCGGCGAGGTGACCCGGGCCCAGGGGACCCTGGGCGTGGTGACCGAGGGCCTCGCGGTGGCCGACTTCGACGGCGACGGTTCCCCGGATATCGCCGCCAACAACGACTTTCCGATTCCGGGCTACAGCATCAGCGTCTTCACCAACCACACCCCGCCCGGCGCCCGCACCGCGGTCCTGTCCGGCCCGGACGGGTACAACGGGTCCGCGCTGATCATCGGGACCAACTCCATCACCGCCGCCGACTTCAATGCCGACGGCAAACCCGATCTGGCCACCGGCAATGTGCCCAGTCTCGCCGTCGATGACGACGTCCTCGTGCACGGCGGCATCTCCGTCCTGATGAACACCCGGCCGTGAGAGCGATCGGCCTGCGCGCCGCGCGGGCCGATCCGGCTCAGGCGTAGTCGTAGTCGCCGATCGGGAAGCGGCCGCGTTTGAGCATCGCGCCATTGGCGCCGAAGCGGACCAGTGACGGCTCATTGTGCGGGTCGAGGTAGTAGGTGTTCGAGGTCAGGCAGGTGGGGTTGATCATGATGCTGTCGCCGGTCAGTTCCGTCATCCGGGCCAGATAGCGGGAGTTGGCTTCCTCGGTGACCTCGAAGACCTGTGCGCCATGGGTTTTCAGCTGATCGAACAGTCTCCGCAGATGCCCCATCTGTTCTTCGATGGTGTAGAAGTAGGACAGGATATTGAACGAGTACGGGTTGGCCAGGCCCAGGAAGTTCGGGAAGTAGGGCACGGTGAGGCCTTCGTAGGCCTGGAAGCGGTTCTCCCGCCACCACTTTCCCAGATCGCGGCCCTCGCGGCCGATGATCTCGAAGGCCGGGAAGTTGGTCTCCCACAGGCTGAATCCGGTGGCCAGCACCAGCGTGTCGATGCGGATCCTGCCGCCGTCGGCGGTGACGATGCCGTCGGGTTCGATGCGCGCGATCGGACTGGTCTGCAGGCGCACGTTCGGGCGATCGAACATGGCGTAGTAGTGGTTGGAGAAGGTGGGCCGCTTGCAGCCGAATTCGTAATGGGGCGTGAGCTTGTCGCGTATTTCCGGATCGCTGACCTGCATGCGCAGGTGGGCGCGGCCGATGGCGGCGGCGGTCTTGTTGAGGAAGCGGAACCGCCGGTAACGCAGCTGCCCGGCGACCAGCAACTCCAGCATGACCGTATTCGCCGTGCGCATCGCGCGCTGCGCCGCGGGCGCTTTCGCGAATACGGTCCGCACCGGCCGCGGGATCGGCGCGTCGATCTTGGGCACCACCCAGATCGGGGTGCGCTGGTACACGGTCAGCTCGGCGGCGGAGCGGGCCAGCTCGGGCGCGAGCTGCACCGAGGTGGCGCCGGTGCCGATCACGCCGATGCGCCGGCCCGCCGGATCATAGGAGCCATCCCAGTTCGCGGTGTGGATCACCGTGCCCGCGAAGGTATCCAGGCCCTCGATCTCCGGATCGCGCGGCTGTGACAGGTACCCGGTCGCGGCGATCAGATAGCGCGCCGTGATCGGATCGCCCTGCGCGGGCGTGACGACCCAGCACCGCTGCCCGGCATCCCAGCGGGCGCTCCGCACCGAGACCCCGAAGCGCATATGGCGGCGCAGATCGTATCTGGCGGCAATGTGATCGGCGTAGCGCTTCAGTTCCGCGCCCGGCGCGAAGATCCGCGACCAGTTCGGATTCGGTTCGAAGGAAAAGGAATACGACACCGAGGCGATATCCACGGCGAGACCCGGGTACCGGTTCACATGCCAGGTGCCGCCCAGGTCCTGCTCCCGGTCCAGGATGAGGATGTCGTCGATGCCCTGCCGGCGCAACTGGATCGCCGCGCCCATCCCGCCGAACCCGGCGCCGACGATGACGACCTCGTAATGCGGTGTGCTCATGGGTATTCCCTTTCAGGCCGAGGCCGTGGGGCCGAAGCGAATCGGCGGCGCGAGCTCGGCATGCGGGGCGGGCTCGACGAAGCCCATGGCGCGCTCGGCCAGGGCCGCGATGGTCAGGCTGGGGTTGACGCCGACATTGGCCGGCAGTGCCGCGCCATCGGTGACCAGCAGGTTCCGATAGCCGAAGACCCGGTGGCGGTCATCGATGACGCCGTGGTCCGGGTCGCCGCCGATGGCCGCGCCGCCGAGTATGTGCACGGTGCTCGGAATCGAGAAGACCGCTTCGGGCACAGCCGCTTTCACCACGCCGCCGGTGCGCCGGGCGATCCAGTTCGCGGCCCGGTATCCGGCCTCGACATAGGCCGGGATCGGGTGGATCGGGTCCTGCCGGGTGGTGAGCACCGGATAGCCGCCGGGCAGCCGGAACCGCACCCGCAACGCCATCGAGTTCTCGTACGCCTGCATGGTGGTCAGCACCATCGATCGTGCCGCCGAGCCCCGGATGCGGTTGGCGCGGGCGAATCGCACCGGGTTCCGGAGCGCCTCGGACAGGAAGTACAGCGGCCGGGTCCAGCGGCCGCCCCGGGTCACCGCCGGTGTGGTCAGCAGGGACAGGGCATCGCCGGCGGCGCCGTAGGTGGCCGGCTGGATATGGGTGTCCGCATCCGGGGCGAAGTCCGACATCACCGTCACACCGTGGGTGAACTCGCGGCGCTCGTCCGGTGTGCGCACCACCAGCACCGTCTCGCTATTGGTGCGCACCAGCTCGCCGACCCGGTCGGACAAGGCCGGCAATGATCCATTGCCCTTGCAGCGCAGCAACAGCCGGACGGTGCCGAGCGCACCCGCGGCCAGCACGACGCCGCGCGCGGTCACCGTCCGGCGCTCCCGGCGGAACCAGCGCCCGGTGCGCTCGGTCGTCACCGCGTAGCCGTCGCCACCGGATGGATCGGAGTCCAGCGGGCGGACGTCGATCACCGTGCGCTCCGGCAGCACGACCGCGCCGCGCCGTTCGGCGAACCACAGATAGTTCTTGTCGAGGGTGTTCTTCGCGTCGTATCGGCACCCGATCACGCACGCACCGCAGCGGGTGCACCCGGTGCGATCGGGGCCTTCGCCGGCGAAGTAGGGATCGGGCACCGTCTTGCCCGGCTCGCCCAGGAAGACCGCGACCTTGCTGCGAGCGTGCCTGTCCGCCAGCCCGTTCGCGGCCGCGTACTCGCGCAGCAGCAGCCCGGCCGGACTGTCGGCGTCGTAGGTCGTCACGCCCAGCATGCGTTCGGCGGTCCGGTAATGCGGGTCCAGCTCGCTCGCCCAGTCGGCCAGCCGCGCCCACTGCGGATGGTGCAGGAATCCCGGTTGCGCACGGTAGAGCGCATTGCCGTAGACCAGCGAGCCGCCGCCCACGCCCGCACCGGTGGCGATCAGCACGTCCTTGAACAGCGTGGTCCGGACGATGCCCCGCAAACCGAGTCGCGGCGCGAAGAGATAGCGGCGCACATCCCCGGCCCCCGTGGCGTAGTCCTCGGGCCCGAACCGGTAGCCCGCCTCCACGACGGCGACCCGATAACCCTTCTCGGCCAGTCGCAGTGCGCTCACGCTGCCGCCGAATCCGGAGCCGACGACGATCCAGTCGTAGTCGAACTGTGTCACAAACCCATTCCTTCTCTCGGATTCAGCCTCGCAGAGCGATCGCGGGCCGAGATTGGCCGATGCCGACAGCCCGTTGATCCGATCGGCCAGCCTCGGCGGCGCGCCTACCGGCGGAACCGCCGCGCCGATTCACTGGCGAGGGTGAATGCTCATCGGCCCGCGGAATTCGTCGGCACCTGGAAGTTGCTGTCCCTGCGCCAGGAACGCGCCGATGGATCGGTCACCGAACCGATGGGCGACGATCCGCTCGGCTACCTCACCTACACCGGATCCGGGCACGTGCACTGCATCCTCGGGCCGGCGGGGCGTCCCGGACTGGGCGCGCAACCGGACGAATTCGCCGCCCGCGACGGGCTCGCGCGGATCCTGTTCACCCTGCCGAAACTGCCGAATCTGCTGCGTCTGGGCGTCTCCACGGTGCGGACCGTGGTGTACGCCGGAACCTGGGAGGTCCGGGGCGGCAGCGTCATCCACCATGCCGAGATCGCGGGGCTGCCGGACTGGGACGGCACCGATATCGTGCGCGACTACGAGATCGACGAAGGCGCCCTGCGTCTCATCGCGCGGTTCCCGGGCAACCGCGTCGTCGTGGACTGGCGGCGGGTGTAGCGGTGCCGGTGCTACGCAGCTGGGGCTCGCGCACCAGCCTGACCCAGCCGGATACGCCGATCCTGCGACCGGCCACCCAGGACGAGTTGATCGCCGCGGTGCGGTCGGGACGGTACCGGCGACTGCGGCCCCTCGGCTCGGGCCACAGCTTCAACGAGATCGCCGCGGCCGGGGCGGAGGCCGCCGCCGTCCTGCTGGACCGGTTGAATCGGGTGCTCGCGGTGCGGCGCTACGACATTCACCGGCCGCGGCCGCCGCTGCCCGCGACCGTGGGCACGGTCACCGTCGAGGCGGGCATCACCATCGACGCGCTGCTGCGGGACCTGCAGGCCCGCGATCTCACCCTGGTCAATGTGGGCGCCATCCGGGAACAGACCATCGCGGGCGCCATCAGCACCGCGACGCACGGCGCGAGCATCCATACCGGCTCGCTCAGCGCGCTGGTGGTGTCGCTGAAACTGCTGTGCGCCGACGGCACCGTCACCACGGTCACCCGCGACGACCCCGGGCAGGCGGACCTGTTCCGTTGCGCCCGAGTCGGATTGGGCGCGCTCGGCATCGTGCTCGAGGTGGAGCTCGAAGTGGTCCGGGCGTTCACCCTGCGCCCGGTCAAGCGAATGCTGCCGGTCGAGCGGTTCCTGACCGAGGGCGAGGACATCGCCCGAGCCCACCCGTACGCCCGCTTCTACTACTTCCCCTACACCGATCTCGTCGAATGCGTCACCGCCATACCCGTCGACGAACCCCCTGCGCCCCACAGCCTTTCGAGCGCGACCCGACGCCGGCTACGAGGCAGCGTAATCGACCGCCATCTGGCCGGGGCCGTGTTCACCGCGGCATCCGCCGTACGCCCACGCTCATCGATCCCCGCGGCCATCCGCTTCGCCGCGGCCACCCGCACCACCGGAACCGGCGAACCCGACACCGCATGGCGCTGCCTGAGCCTGCCCGACCTGCCACCGCGCCACATCGAAATGGAATGGTCGGTGCCACTGCCGGATTGGCGCGCCGCCGTCACCGCCCTGCACACCACCATCGGCGCCGCCCCGACCCCCTCCTTCCTCGCGGGCTTCGTAGTGTCCCTGCGCTTCGTAGGCAGCGACGGCGATATCGCCCTGAGCCCCAACCACCACCGCGAGACCCTGACCATCGACATCATGCAATTCCACACCCTCGACCACCGCCCGTACTTCGCCGCGACCACCCACGCCATCCGGTCCGCCAGCGACACCGCCCGCCCCCACTGGGGCAAGTTCTTCACCCTGTCCCGCCCCGACCTCGCCCCCCTCTATCCCGATTTCGAACTATTCGAACGCGTCCGCGCAGCGCAAGACCCCAACGGCGTCTTCCTCAACCCCTGGCTGTCCCGCGTCCTGGACCTCAGAGGGCATTGTTAACCGCGGCAACAGACGTGTCGGCGATGTTGGGGGTGTCGGCGGTGCGGGCGGACCGGGCGCTGGGGGCGGCGGATGCGTATCGCATAGGGTTCGGGTGTGTTCGTGAAGCTGTGCGGTCTGCGGACCGAGGAGGATGTGGCCACCGCCGTCGCGGCCGGGGCCGACGCCGTCGGGTTCGTTTTCACCGCCAGCCCGCGGCAGATTTCGGTCGAGGCCGTCCGGGACCTGCTCGCCGGGGTGCCGCCGCAGGTGCTGTCGGTCGGCGTGGTGCACGGCATTCCGGCCGCCGAAGCCGGGGAGCTGGCGCGCGCGGCGGGTGTGGACGCACTGCAACTGCATGGTTCCTATCCCCGTGCGGCCTTCGAGGAGCTGGCCGGGCTGCGGTTGCTGCGCGCCACCTCGCTCACCGCCGAGACCGCGGTGGACACCGGTGCGTATGGCGAAGAGTGGCTGTTGCTCGACTCCCCCGTGGCCGGGTCCGGGGATCGCTGGGATCTCGGCGCGCTGACCGCCACTCCACCCACCGGGCAGTGGCTGCTCGCGGGCGGGCTGTCCCCGGCGAATGTCGCCGAGGCGATTGCCGCCGCGCGGCCGTGGGGCGTGGACGTGTCCAGCGGCGTGGAATCCAGCCGCGGCGTCAAGGATCACGACCTGATGCGCGAATTCGTCAGTGCCGCAAGGGCGGCCGGGGCACGGCCATCCGGCCCTGCGCATTGAGCACGTAGAGCTTCTCGCGCCCGCCCGCGATGAGACCGGATTCGCCGACCTGCTCGCGGTAGGCGGTGAACAAGGCGTCCAGGGTGCGCTCGGTGAAGCGGCGCGGTTGCGACCCCTCGCCCGCATCGGTGAGCCGGCTGCCCAGCTTCGCCACCATCCGGTTCCGGCTGTCGGCCAGATTGCGGACCGGTTCGGCGAGGATGACCCGGATGCGGGCGGCGGCCAGCATGCGGTCGATCACCGGCTGCGGATCGGGCAGGAAGTGGTACAGGCTCGCCTGCATGACGACGTAATCGGCGGCGGGCAGCGGGGTTTCGGACCGCAGATTCCACACCTCGCCGCGCGCGCCGGCCGCGGTGAGGCGGGCGACGAAGCGCTCGTTGAGATCGAATCCGGTGTAGGTCACCGCTTTCCGGCGCAGATGCCGGGTGTAGAGGGTGGCGGGGCCACAGCAGAGGTCGAGGACTTCGGCGCCGTCGGGGATGAGGGCCGCGACGGCGCGGAACCTCTCGGTGTAGTGACGGCGGTACAAGCCGCGCATCAAAAGGTTGTAGATCGTTTCGTGCCGATAGATGAAGCTTGTGTTCACGAATGTCCCGTGATCGTGGTCGAGAATGGCTTCGGTACGAAAAACGCTGTACCGCCCGGAGTTTCCGCGGGGCCCGATCACAGCGCACTCTAGTCCGATGCCGAAGGGCGTGCCACCCGGTACGGTTGGGAACTCGTGAAGGACAGTGCGGTGCACGGCTGTGAGCAAGAGACGATTTCCCGGCGGGATGTGTATCGGTGGGGAGCGGTCACCGCGGTCGGCGTGATCCTCGGATATGCCGCGGTGCTGCTCGCCAATGCCCGGCACTTCTTCACCGACGACACCGAATCCCAATACACCGCACTGTGGGTGGACCTGGGCCGGCAGCTGCGCGAGGGCGCCTTTCCGGTGATGGTGCCCGAGCAGTGGATGGCCGGCAACAACACCATGGACGATGCGGGCCTGTTCAATCCGCCGCAGCTGCTCATCGATCTGATCGCGCCGTCGGTGGACAATGTGGCGCTGTACGCCACGGTCGTGAAACTGATCTTCTCGATCATCGCCGCGCTGGGCGTCTACCGGATCTGCCTGGCCTACGGCGGCCGGCCGGCCTGGTCCGCGGCCGCGGGCATCGCGTTGCCGCTCTCGGGCTTCTTCCTGTTCTTCGACGAGGCCAGCTGGATGACCGCGCTCACCGGCACCGCGTGGATGGTGCACGCGTGGGCCTCGTCGGTGCGATACACCCGCGGGACCGGCGGGCCGATTCCGGTCTTCGTCTTTCTGTACCTGACGATTACGACGCAGTACATCTTCCCGGCGGTCGAAGCGATTCTCATGCTGCTGGCGGTGTCGGCGGGCGAGCTGATCCATCAGCGCAAGTGGCAGCCCGTGGCCCGGCTGACGGCCGCGGCGGCCTGCGCCGGGCTCGCCGGACTGCTGACCTTCCTGCCGTCCATGCTCTCGGCCAAGGTGACCTGGCGCGGCGTCTCGAGCATCATCAACGACCAATTCCTCACGGTGCCATGGTCGGAATCGCTCAATGCCAGCCTGCCGAGCGCCCGGCCCGCGTTCACCTCGTGGTGGGGCTATGTGCAGCCCATGCCGGTCACCTATATCGCCTGGTTCCTGATTCCGGCGCTGGCGTTCATCGACTGGCGGCGGGCGCGCGAGGCGTGGCGGGAGCTGAGCGCGGTCGCCATCTTCTCCGTCATCATGCTCATGTGGACCGCCGGACCGGGTTCGATCGGGCCGCTGCGCTGGCCGGTGCGGGTGCTGCCCATGCTGGCCATCGGCCTGCTGGTGCTGGTGTGCGTGCTGCTCGGCCGCTTCGGCACGGCGGCGAATCCGAGGGCGCGGGGTATCGCGGCGGGCGTGCTGATCCTGGCCTTGTGGGCGCGGTCGTTCTCCGCCGATCCGCATGCGGTGATCGGCCACGTGATCGCCGCCCTCGTGCTCGGCGGGCTGGTGGCCGCGGCCATGTGGCTGGGCCGGACCAGGGGTGCGACGGCCGCGGCCGTGCTGGCTGTCGCCGCCCTGTTCCCGATCGCGTACTACCAGGTCGAGGCGGCGCAGCCCACGCCGATGACCTGGAATCTGCCCGCGAAACGCTCCGATGCCAAGGCCGCCTTCCCCGATTTCACCGGCACCACAATCCAGCTCGGTGATCGTGCGCTGTTGCAGCCGGGGGACAAGAGCATCGAGGGCGCGTACGGCTCCCTCGTCTTCGGCAACTACGCCCGGGCGGTCGAGCTCCGCTATGTCAATGGCTACACCCCGAGCGGTCACTACTACTTCGGCGAAATGCTGTGCATGCGCTGGGACGGCAGCGTCTGCCCCGACGCCTACCGACGCATGTTCGCCCCGGAATCCGCGACCGGCCGGCCCCTCGTCGACCTGATGAAGCTCGATCGCGTTGTGCTGCAACGGGCGCTGTTCCCCGACGCCCCGAACCAGCCCGCCCCCACCGGCTGGAAATGGGTCGCCTACCCGGGCCACGAGCGCTACATCGCGGTGCTGGAACGGGTGGACGGGCCGATCTCCGGCACGAACGGCCGCATCTCCGACACCAAGAACGTCACCGCGAGTTCGATCTCCGAAACCGACACCACCAGCCGGGTGCGGGTGACCTCGGCCGAAGGCGGCCGCATCGTCTTCGCACGGCTGGGCTGGCCCGGCTATCGAGTCACCCTGAACGGCAACCCGATTCCGATCACCACGGTCGCCAAATCGCTCGTCGCCGTCCAGATTCCCGCGGGCACGCACGACGCCGAACTCGTGCTGACCTGGCGTCCGCCGGGTTGGAAGATCGGCATCGCCACCGCGGCTGTGGGCCTGATCGGGCTCGGCCTGCTGCAGTGGCTCCACCTCCGGTCACGGCGGCAGCGGAGTCAGACGGCGGTTGACGCCAGAGCGGGTGCGCGGCGGCGCGTGCCGAACACGAACAACGCCACGAGCAGGACGCTGAGCCAGATGTAGGTATTGCCGATGACGTGCTGCCAGGGCGTCCACGAGGCTTCGCGATCGTCGTCGCCGGGCAGCCAGTTCTGCGGGCCGTAGACGAACACCGCGGTGGTGATGGCGGTGGCGAGGTACCAGCCCCACGCCTGCCGCCAGGGCTGCACCGTCGCGTAGCCGAGCATGGCGAGCAGGGCGGGGGCGATCCAGATCCAGTGGTGCGACCACGAGATGGGCGAGACCAGCAGGGTGAAGACGGCATTGATGGCCAGCGCCAGCGGCGGGAAGTCGGTCGCGCGGCGCATGGCGACCACCACCAGGGCCAGCAGCGCGGCGCCGAAGAGCAGCCACAGCACGGTGAACAGCGGCTTGTGGATCTCGAAGCGGGCCAGCACCGCCTGGATGGACTGGTTGGTGTGGAAGGACGATCCGCTCAGGCCCTCCACATTGCCCATGCCGCCGAACCAGTACTTGATCGAGGCCGAGGGCAGCACCAGGAAGCTGAGCGCGGTCGCGGCGGCCCCGGTGATCGCGGCGGTGGCCGCGGCCTTGTAGTCGCGGCGAACCAGGAAGTAGAGCACGAAAGCCGCGGGGGTCAGCTTGACCGCGGCCGCGATTCCGATGAGCATGCCGCGCCGCCACTTGGGCTTCTCGGTCAGGCAGTCGGCCACCACCAGTGCCATCAACAGCAGGTTGACCTGCCCGAAGTCCAGCGTCGAGCGAGCCGGTTCCAGCAGCAGCGCCAGCGGCGTCGCGGAAGCCGTCACCCACAGCGCCAGTCGGCGCCGGTCCTCCCCCGGCCACACCCGGCGGGCGACCAGGTACAGCGACAGCGCCACCGCCGCCACCGAGGTTACGAAGAACGCGACCGTGGCCACATTCCACGGCAGCAGTGCGAACGGCGCCAGCACCAGGGCCGCGAACGGCGGATAGATGAACGGCAGCCCGATTCCGATGGTGGTCTGCGGCAGCTGCCCGTACATGTCGCCGCCGTCGCGCAGCGTCTCGACCCCCAGCCGATACACCTGCAGATCGATGAACCCGCGCGAGATCTCCTCGAACGGCCACAGTGGCGTCATCAAACACAGAGCCGCAAAGCCGGCGGTCAACGCCGGAACCAGCCACATCACCCGCCCGAATCGGCGGTCCAGCGACTTCGGCACAGCAACAGCAGTGGAACAACTCATCCGCGGCGACTATACCGGCCCGCGACCCCGCCCACCGACGCTATGCGGCCCGCCCCTGCCCCGAGCGGGCCGGATCAGGCCCCGGTCCAGCGGTAGCGGCGTTCGGGGCGGCCGGTGCCGCCGTAGCGCAGGCGGACCTCGGCGCGGCCGGTGTCGACGAAGTGTTCCAGGTACCGGCGGGCGCTGGCGCGGGACAGGGCGGCGGCGTCGGCGCACTCCTGGGCGGAGAGGTCGTCGGGGGCGGCGCGCAGGACGCGGGCCACCAGCTCCGAGGTCTGGGCGGTGAGGCCCTTGGGCAGCGCCACCGTGCCGCGGGGGCGGGCGCCGAAGACCTGGTCGATATCGGACTGGTCGGCGCGGTCGAGCGCGCTGAGCTTGGTGTGCAGTTCGGCGAAGTGCCGCAGTTGATCGTGCAGGGCGCTGTAGGTGAAGGGTTTGACGAGGTAGTGCAGGACGCCGCCGCGCACGGCCGCGCGAATGGTGTCCACATGGTCGGCGGCGCTGATGATGATGACGTCGGTGGCCTCGGCGGTCTCGCGAATGCCGCGCAACACGCTCAGGCCGTCGAGGTCGGGCAGATAGATATCGAGCAGGACCAGGTCGGGGCGGAGGTCGGCGATCAGGCGCAGGGCGTCGCGGCCGGTATGGGCCACCCCGGCGACCTCGAAACCCGGTGTCCGGGCGACGTATCCGCTGTGCACCTTGGCGACCATGAAATCGTCGTCGACGACCAGCACCCGGATCATCGGGCGGCCGCGGGTGTCAGCGGGAGGGTGGCGGTGAAGACGGCGCCCTCGGCATTGTGCACCGAGACCGAGCCGCCGCGGCGCACGCAGGCCTGCCGGGTGATGGCCAGGCCCAGGCCGCGCAGGCCGCCCTGTTCGGCGGCCTTGGTGGTGAAACCGTGGCGGAACACCTCTTCGGCGATATCGGGGGCGACGCCGGGTCCCGAATCGCGCACCACGACCCGTACCTCCGCGCCGACCCGGCGTAGGTCGACCTCGATCCAGCCTGCCGGGCCGTGCAGGGCGTCGAGGGCGTTGTCGACCAGATTGCCGAGCACCGTCACCAGATCGGCCGACAGCGCGTCGTCCACCTCGGGTAGCGCGGTGGCGCCGGAAAGCCGCAGTCCCACACCCTGTTCGGCGGCGCGGCTGGCCTTGGCGATGAGCAGCGCCGCGACCGCCGGATCGCCGATCCGGCCGGTCACCTCGGCCTGCCATTGGTCGCGGCCGGCGCTCACCAGTTCGACGTACCGCCGCACCTCGTCGTATTCGCCGAGTTCGATGAGTCCGGCGATGGTGTGCAGCCGATTGCTGAACTCGTGCGCCTGGGCGCGCAGCGTATCGGTGGTATTGCGGTTCTCGGTCAATTGATCTCGCAGTCGCATGAGTTCGGTGCGGTCGCGCAGGGTGATCACCGCGCCGAGGGTGCGCTGATCCCAGCGGATCGGGGTGCGGTTCATGATCAGCACCTTGCCGCGGCGCAGGCCGATCAGATCGGTGCCCTCGGCCCGCCCGGTGAAGACGTCCAGGATCCGCTCGTTGAGGCCGAGCTCGTGCACGCTGCGGCCGACCACGTCGCCGAGGGAGAGCAGCGCCCTGGCCTGATCGTTGACCAGCGTGATCCGCTGCTGCTGATCCAAACCGACCACGCCCTCGTGAATGCCGTGCAGCATGGCCTCGCGATGCTCGACGAGCCCGGCGATCTCGGCCGGTTCCAGCCCGAGCGTCTGCCGCTTCACCCACCAGGCGACCGACAGCGATCCCGCGATGCCCAGCGCGCAGGCCAGGCCCAGCAGGCCGAGCAGGCGCGGGAACGACTCGGTGAGAATCGTCCAGAACGCGGGCAGCTGTTTGCGCGCGGCGACATAGCCGACCAGTTCGTGATCGCCCTGCCCGATGACCGGGACGTGCGCCACCACCGCGCCGCCGATCTCCCCGACCCAGGCTCGCCCGTCGGTCACCGTCGAATCGGCCAGGGCCAGCGGCGCACCGATATCGGCGGGGTGCTGCGAGGTGAGCACGGTGCCGTCGGTGCGGGCGATGGCGACCACATCGGCGCCGGAGGCCACCTGCGCCGCGGTGGCGAAGGGCGCCAGCCGCAGATGCTGTTTCGGATCTTCCAGCAGGATCCGCAGGCTGGGATTGGCGGCCACGTCCTCGGCGATGCCGAGCATGCGCCGGGATTCGGTGGCGCGGAAGGTCTCTCCCACCTGGGCGACCACCACCGCCGCGACCGCCGCGAGCAGGGCCACGACAATCGTCAGCTGCAGGGCCAGCAGCCGTCGTGCCAGCGAGCCCCTCTTGCCCACGTCTCTCATACCTCCCGGCGCCGTCGCCTGCCGCCAGTCTCGCCGTACGCCCGGTATGCCCGGGTCGTTTTCGCCGCGAACACTATGAGCAAAACGAACATTGCTTAC
Source organism: Nocardia sp. NPDC127526 (assembly GCF_042672265.1). Taxonomy (NCBI): domain Bacteria; kingdom Bacillati; phylum Actinomycetota; class Actinomycetes; order Mycobacteriales; family Nocardiaceae; genus Nocardia; species Nocardia sp. NPDC127526. The sequence goes on from NZ_JBHXVO010000022.1 coordinate 102,556, forward strand.
GCAAGGCAGACAGACCGAGTGGTCCACCTCACAATTCGAGCCAACTCGATGTTGCGAGATGAGGATCCACAGTGAGAACTTCCAAGTTGCTGACCGGACTGGTCGCAGCCGTGGCGGCCGTCGCGCTGACCGCATGCAACAGCACCGGATCCGGCGCCGGCGACAAACTGACCGGCGTCCGGATCATGGTGCCCAACTCCCCCGGCGGCGGCTACGACATCACCGCCCGCACCTCCGCCAAGGCCATGGAGGACGCCGGGATCGCGCGCTCGGTCGAGGTTTTCAATCTGCCCGGCGCGGGCGGCACCGTCGGCCTGGGCCGACTGGTGGGCGAGAACGGCAATGGCAAGCTCGTCATGCAGATGGGCCTGGGTGTGGTCGGCAGCGTCTACACCAATAAGTCGCCGTCGAAACTCACCGACACCACGCCGATCGCCAAGCTGATCGAAGAGCCCGACATCCTCGTGGTGTCGAAGAATTCCAAGTACACCGATATCAAACAGCTCATCGCGGAGTGGAAGGCGAATCCGGGCGCGGTCCCGGTCGGCGGCGGCTCCTCGCCCGGCGGGCCGGATCATCTGGCGCCCATGCTGGTGGCCAAAGCCATTGGCATCGAGCCGAAGTCGGTGAACTACGTGCCCTTCGACGGCGGCGGCGAACTGCTGGCCTCGGTGCTCGGCAACAAGATCGCCTTCGGCGTGTCGGGGGTCGGTGAATACCTGGACCAGATCCAGGCCGGTGAGCTCCGGGTGCTCGCGGTGACCGGGCCCAAGCGGATCGCCGATGTCGACGCGCCGACGTTGAAAGAGGCCGGCATCGATGTGGAATTCACCAACTGGCGCGGTGTGGTCGCCCCGCCGGGCATCGGCGACGCGGAACGCAAGGCTTTGATCGACGCCTACAGCCGCATGCACGATTCGCAGCAGTGGAAGGACGCGCTCGCCACCAATGGCTGGGACGACGCCTTCGTCATCGGCGAGGATTTCGGGGCGTTCATTCAGAAGCAGACCGATCAGGTCGGCACGGTGCTCACGGAATTGGGGCTGGCATGACGGAGCCCAGCGATCCCGGTTCCGGGATCGACGGGGCCGCACCGACCGCCGGGTCCGCACCGACGAAAGCACCCGCGCCCTCCGCATCGGCGTGGTTGAAGGAGCGGTCCGAACTCGTCGTGGCCGTCCTGCTGGCCGGTGCGGGCGGGCTGGTGCTGTTCGACGCCCTGACCATGTCGACGGACTTCACCCAGCGCGGTCCGGTCGGGCCGAAGGCGGTGCCGGTCCTGGTCGGACTGCTGCTGCTGGTGGTGGCGGTCGCGCTGGCCGTGGACGTGGTGCGCGGCGGCAGCGGCGACGCCGAGGCGGGCGAGGACATCGACCTCGACACGCCTCTGGAATGGCGCACGGTACTGCTGCTGATCGGCGTGTTCGTGGCCAACATCATGCTCATCGACCTGGTCGGTTTTCCGATCTCCGGTCTGCTGCTGTTCTGGGGGGCCGCCTATGCGCTCGGCAGCAGGCATTTCGTGCGCGATCCGCTGGTCGCGGTGACGCTTTCGCTGGTGACCTATGTCGTATTCGTGAACCTGCTCGGCGTGGCGCTGCCGGGCGGTCCACTGGAGGGGGTGTTCTGAGTTGGATGTGCTGGGAGATCTATTGCAGGGGTTCGGCACCGCGCTGACCCCCACCCATCTGCTGCTGGCGGCCGTCGGCGTGCTGCTCGGCACCGCCATCGGGGTGCTGCCCGGCATCGGGCCGGCCATGGCGGTGGCGCTGCTGCTGCCCATCACCTACAGCGTCGAGCCGACCAGCGCGTTCATCATGTTCGCGGGGATCTACTACGGCGGCATGTTCGGCGGCTCGACCACGTCGATCCTGTTGAACACTCCCGGCGAGACGGCCTCGGTGGTCACGGCCATCGAGGGTCATCCCATGGCGCGAAAAGGCCGGGGCGCACAGGCATTGGCCACCGCCGCCATCGGCCACTTCGTCGGCGGCATCTGCGGCACCCTGCTGCTGGTGCTGCTGGCGCCCGCGGTGGCGAAGATCGCCGTGAACATCGGCGCCCCCGACTATTTCGCGATCATGCTGCTGGCCTTCATCGCCGTCACCTCGGTGCTCGGCACTTCCCGGATCCGCGGATTCGCCTCCCTGGGAATCGGTTTGATGATCGGCCTGATCGGTCTCGACCCCATCACCGGTCAGCAGCGCCTCACCTTCGGCTCCCTGCACCTGGCCGACGGCATCGACGTGATCATCGTGGCGGTCGGCCTCTTCGCCGTCGGCGAGGCCCTCTGGGTCGCCGCCCATCTTCGCCGCAACCCCGGCACCGCCATCCCGGTCGGCCGAGCCCTGTTGAGCAGGAACGACTTCCAGCGCTCCTGGAAGCCCTGGCTGCGCGGGCCGCTCATCGGCTTCCCCTTCGGCGCGGTCCCCGCGGGCGGCGCGGAGATCCCGACCTTCCTGTCCTATGCCACCGAACGGCGACTCTCCAAGCACAAGGACGAATTCGGCAAGGGAGCCATCGAGGGCGTCGCCGGGCCCGAGTCCACGGCCAGCGCCTCGGCCGCGGGCACCCTCACCACCATGCTGACCCTCGGCCTGCCCACCACCGCCACCGCGGCGGTCATGCTCGCCGCCTTCCAGCAGTACGGCATCCAGCCGGGACCTCTTCTCTTCCAACGGGAATCGGAGCTGGTCTGGACCCTAATCGCCAGCCTCTTCATCGGCACCACCCTGCTGCTGGCCCTCAACCTCCCCCTCGCTCCCCTGTGGGCGAAACTCCTCCGCATCCCCCGCCCGTACCTGTATGCCGGAATCCTGTTCTTCGCCAGCGTCGGCGCCTATGCCGTCAGCGGCGACGTCACCGACCTGATCCTGCTGCTGGTCATCGGCTTGATCGGATTCCTCATGCGCCGCTATGGCTTTCCGCTCCTGCCCGCCATCATCGGCGCCATCCTCGGCCCGAATGCGGAAGGGCAGCTGCGCCGCGCCCTGCAGATCAGCAACGGCGACCTGTCCGGCCTGATCGACACCTGGTTCTCGATCGCCGTCTACACGGTGATCGCGGTAATCCTGGCCTGGCCACTCCTCGCCCGCCTGGTCCGCAACCGCCGGCCGGAACCGGTCGATTCCCGGCCGTAGAGCATTGACCGAGTCACGCTGTCTCATTATTTTTAGTGGGACAGCTTGTCTCAGGTTGAACAGCTCAGCAAGGGAGCCAGCTCATGGCCGATTCCTCGCGTTCGCTTTATCCGCCCAGGTGGGCGCCCACTTTTCTGCGGTGGCACGACACGCGCGTCGGGTGGTGGGAGTCGTGGCGGCTGGCGCTGGGGGTGATTCCGCGGGTGCGGGATCACACGGTGGTGGATTATGCGGCGAATCTGCCGGGGGCGGATGACGTACTGGTGGCGCGCGTGCCGTTCGCGCGGTTCGTCATCGTGCGGAGTCCGAAGTTGGCGCGGCAGGTGCTGGTGACCAATCAGAACAACTACATGAAGAGTCCGGAGTACGACATGCTCGCGGTGGCGTTCGGGCGGGGGCTGGTCACCGATCTGAACGAGGAACAGTGGCAACGGAATCGGCGGCTGGTGCAGCCGATCTTCGCCAAGCGCAATGTGGATGGGTTCGCGCCGGTCATGGTGGCGGCGGCCACCGAGGCCGTGGAACGCATTCGCGGGCTGGCGGCGGCGGACGGGGTCGTCGATGTGGGGGCCGAAATGAACCGGCTCACATTGGATATCACCTCGCGGACCATGTTCGGGACAGATATCACCGGGCCCATGTCGGAGGTGGTGCTGGAGCGGCTGCTGCGGTTCTTCGGGCGCGGGTTCATGACCAATCTCAGCCATCCGCTGCACAATATTTCGGCTTGGGTGCTGCAGCGGCGCGGGCGAACCGATCCTGCCAATTCCCGGTTGCCCATGCGAATCATGCGGACGGTGGGCTGGGTGATCGAGCCGCGGGCAATGCGTGATCTGCGGCATGCCGAGCGGGTGGTGGACGGGCTCATCGCCGACCATCGCGGCGGGCGGATCGATCGCAAGGACAATCTGCTGGCCCTGCTCATGGACGCCGCCGATCCCGAAACCGGTTACCGCTACAGCGATCAGGAGATCCACGACGAGCTGATGACCTTCATCGGCGCGGGAATGGAAACCACCGCAACGGCTTTGAGCTGGGTTTGGCAGCTGCTGTCCGAACATCCCGAGGCCCGCGACCGGCTGCGGCGGGAGGTGGCATCGGTGCTCGGCCCGCGCCCGGCCACCGCGGCGGATGTGGAGCGGCTGCCGTGGACGCAGGCGGTGGTCGCCGAGACCATGCGCCTGCTGCCGCCGGTGATCGGCCTGGCGCGCACCGCCAAGGGCCCGGATGAGCTGGGCGGCTATCGGATTCGACCGGGCGACACCGTCGCGGTCTTCCTGCACGGCCTGCACCACCAGCACGGAGTGTGGGAGCGGCCCGAGGAATTCGATCCGAGCCGGTTCCTGCCGGAGCACCTGGAACGCGAGCAGAAACGGGCCGCCATTCCGTTCGGCGCGGGCAAGCGCATGTGCGTCGCCTCGGGTTTCGCGAGCATGGAGGCGACCCTGGTGGTCGCCACCTTCGCACAGCACCTGGAATTCGACGCCGTATCACCCGAGCGGGTGCGGCGGCAGATCTCCTTCACCGGCGGCCCGGACGGCCCGCTGCCCATGCGCCCGCGCTTCCTGGCCCAGCCGCGCCGGACCGGCGCGGCCGTATAGTCGGATACCGTGAGACCGCCCCTCGACCTGCGACCGCATCGCCGGCGATCGGGCGGTCAGCGCTGGCACGAACACAATTCGGCGCGCCGGACCACCATCCTGGAAGCCGCGGTCGCGCTCATCGAGGAGCATCCGCCGGGCGCGGAGATCTCCACCGCGCAGATCGCCGACCGCGCCGGGCTGGCCCGCTCGGTCATCTACCGCCAGTTCGAGAACCGCGACGATCTGGACGCCTATGTCCGCGAGTTCGTATTCCAGCGCTACCTGGCGGAATTCGAGGCGATCCTGGTGCTGGATCCGGCCAAGACCGTCGAGCAGATCGTGTACGACATCATGCGCACCGTGGTGCGCTACGCCGCCGAGCATCCCAACCTGTACCGCTTCGCCCAGGTCGGGCCGCTGCCCGGCGCGGGCACGGCCACCGATACCGTCGCCACCTTCCGCCAGCACATTGCCGACACGCTGTGGCGGCGGTTCACGTCCTGGACCAGAGTGCTCGGCATCGACGTCGCGCCGTTTCACCCACTGGTGTACGGGCTGGTCGGCCTCGTCGAGGGCATCGTCACCGAATACCTCGGCCGCCCCGATGATTCCGGCCGGCCCGACCAGGAGGCCATCGCCCGCCTGCTCACCTCCTCCACCTGGTACCTGTTCGACGGCCATGCGCGCGAACTCGGCTACGCCTTCGACCGCGCGGCCACCGTCTCCAGCACGCTCGGCACCCTCTTCGCCGCCGCGGGCCGCACCGGCGCGGGCCCGGGCGGCGGCTCCGAGTGAACCGGGCGGCGGCTAGGCCAGGCTCTTGACCGCGCTCGATCCGCGTCGAATCACCCTGCCCGGCAGCAGAATCGGCAGCGACGGCGGTTGCGGGACGGTTTCCAGGGCCCGGTAGTAGACGCTCTCGTAACCGGAGCCGAGCTTGTCGACGCCGAACAGCCGCCGCACGCGCTCGCGGCAGGCATGCGGATCCAGGTCGCCGGCGCGCGCGATGGCATCGGGCAGCTCGGCCGGATCGTCGCAGATGATGCCGGTGACACCGTCTTCGAGCACCTCGGCCACCGCGCCGCCGCGCAGCGCCACCACGGGCGTGCCGCACACCATGGCCTCGATCATGACGATGCCGAAGGGTTCTTCCCATTGGATCGGGAAGAGCAGGCAGCGGGCCGAGGCCAGCAGTTCCCGCTTGGCCACCGCGTCGGCCTCGCCGTAGACCGAGTCCGAGTCGGTGAGCAGCGGCCGGATCCGCTCCTCGAAGTACGCCTTCTCCGGCGGCTCGTTCAGCTTGGCGGCCAGCACCAGCGGGATCCCGGCCGCGTGTGCGGCCGCGAGCGCCAGGTGCGGGCCCTTGTAGGGGGCGTAGCGGCCGAGGAACAACGCATAGTCCTCTTTTTTCGGGCGGAACGGCCATTCCTCGGGGCGCAGCGCATTGTGCACCCGTCCGATCCAATTGAAATCCGGTGTCAATTCCCGTTGCCGGTCGCTGATGGCCACGAGCTGCACACACTCGTCCAGCGAACGGTAGTAGTCGATCATATCGGGATCGTCGACCGGGCCGTGCGCGGTGACCACGGTGGGAATTCCCAGCTGACGATAAAAAGGAGCATTCATCGGACCGGCGAAGGTGTGGTCGTGCACGATATCCAAGGAATTCGTTCCGGCCAATTCCGCGATCGCTTTCTGCACCTTCATGGCGTGCACGACCTCGGGGTATGGCTGGCCGAGCCGTTCAGTGAGCGGATCCTGCCAGATTTGTACGAATTCTGCTTGAGTGCCCGATTTGCCGGATCCTAAGAGCGTGACACGGTGCCCGCGGTTCACCAATTCATCGGCCAGTTCGGCAACAATGGCCTCGATACCGCCGTAACCGGCGGGCGGAATGTCGAAATAGGGCGGGGCGACCATGGCGATATGCAGTGGGCGACCCTTAGCAGTGGAGCAGGAAAACGCCGAACTCATCGCAAATCTCCTCGTCTTTGAGGGGCGAAAGAAATAGAAATCTCCCCCACCATTGCAGCAGCCGCGAGAGTTATCAAGACCACACGCCAGACAATTGTCACTGCCGCACTACAGACCGGCCGCCGCGCGGCGACCGCGCGTCAAGGGCCCCGGACACCCGAACGCGATCTTGCGCTAGATACCCTAGGGGGGTATGGTTCCTTTCGTCGCCGACCGGCGATCACGAGAAAGGGATCTCCATGAGCACCACCTCCGTCACCGTGACCGGCATGACCTGCGGCTGCTGCGCCAACTCCGTCAGCAAGGAGGTCGGCAAGCTGCCCGGTGTCACCGGCGTGGATGTCGACTTCGTCAGTGGCCGTGTCTCATTCGACAGCGAGCGCCCCGTGGACCGGGAGTCGATCGCGACCGCCGTGAGCACCGCCGGTTACCAGCTCGCCGACTGACGTCGACAGCCCACCGGCCGCCCGAAAGCGGCTGGTGGGCAGGCGGATTCGTACGAGCACGAACTTCAGGACGAAACTCTCATGATCACTTCCCTGTTCACCCACCGCGATTACCTGCGGCTGTTCACCGCCCAGGTGTCGGCCCTGTTCGGCACCGGTTTGACCACCGTCGCACTGGGACTGCTCGCCTACGAACTCGCCGGCGCGGACGCCGCCGCCGTGCTCGGCACCGCGCTCACCATCAAAATGCTGGTCTACGTCACGGTCGCGCCGATTGTCGGCGCCTACGCCGATCGCTTCCCGCGCCGGCTGTTCCTGGTGTCGCTCAACGCGATTCGCGCCGCGGTCGTGCTGGCGCTGCCGTTCATCGACCAGATCTGGCAGATCTACCTGCTCATCGCGATCCTGCAGACCGCCTCGGCCGCCTTCACCCCGACCTATCAGGCCGTGATCCCCGACATCCTGCCCGATGAGCGCGACTACACCCGGGCGCTGTCGGCCGCGCAGCTGGCGGCGACCATGGAGACCCTGCTCAGCCCCATGCTGGCCGCGGCCGCGCTGACCCTGATCAGCTTCCACTGGCTGTTCGTCGGCACCGCCATCGGCTTCGTCATCTCGGCCGCACTGGTGATCGGCACCCGCATCCCGAATGCCACCGCCAAGACCGAGGGCAGCTTCCGCGAGCGGATCACCGTCGGCATGCGGATCTTCGCCGCCACCCCGCGCCTGCGCGGACTGCTCGGGCTGAACCTGGTGGTCGCGGCCGCCGGCTCGGTGATCATGGTCAATACCGTCAACTATGTGCGCGACACCCTGGGCGGAACACAGTCCGGTGTGGCGATGCTCTTGGCCGCCAATGGATTCGGCACCATGCTCGTCGCGCTGTCGCTGCCCCGCGTGCTGGATCGCGTCGGCGCCCGGCCGGTCATGCTGACCGGCGCGGCCACGCTGCTCGCCGGACTCGGCGCCGGCATCGCGCTGTCGACCGCCGGATCGGGCGACTGGCGCTGGGCCGCGGCCATCGCGGTGTGGTCGGTGATCGGCGCGGGCACCGCGGCCATTCTCACCCCGACCGGTCAGGTGCTGCGACGCTCCTCGCGGGCCGCCGACCGCCCGGCGCTGTTCGCCGCGCAGTTCTCGCTCTCGCACCTGGCCTGGCTGCTCACCTATCCGATCGCCGGATGGCTCACCACCGCAGCCGGTTTCACCGCAACCTGGGTGACGCTGGCGGCGCTCGCCGCGGCCGGTGTCACGGTGGCGGCGCGCATGTGGCCGGGCGAGGATCCGGCCGAGATCACCCACCTGCACGCGGCCGGCACCATCGACCCGGCCCGGCTGGGCGATGCCGAACTCGTGGGCGAGGGTCTCTACCGGCACACCCACGTGTACGTGATCGACGCCGAGCACCCGCGCTGGCCCGCGCGGGAGGCCCGGCAGCTCGCCCTCGCCGCGTGACGGACGCGGGCGGCGGATACCCGCGACGGCGGGCGCGGATCGGACCCGCGCCCGCCGTTGTCGGCTAGAAGCCCGTCGGCGAAACCCGGCCCGACTGGATGGGCCGCACCACCGGCGCGCCCGACCCGCGTTCGCCCGCCGCGTGCATCCGGGCCCAGCGCCCGCGCACCGCTTCCTTGGTGGCCGGGCGCACGCGGTACAGCAGGGCGATCCCGCCCGCACAGCCGATGGTGATGGCCAGGGCGACCACGCCGGGCGCGACCGCCATGACCGGTTCGGTGGGGCGGTACCAGGTCGGCGAATAGGCCACCCGCTCGAAATCCCTGCCCCACAGGGCGACCGCGGCCGAGGGCACGAACAGCACCGCGATGCACAGCGGCGGAATGCTGGGGAACAACGGGGTCGCCGCGCCCAGGCAGTAGCCGCCGACGAAAGCCACGGCCGTGCCGCTGAGCACGGCCGTGAACGTGCCGTGCACGCCGGTGAGCACCGTGACGATCGAGCCGACCGCCAGCGCCGCCGTCACCCCGGCCGCCACCAGCGGCAGCCCGCGCCGATATCCGACCAGCAGGCCGAGCGCGATGGCCGCCACGAAGACGAGGACCGCCCAGTCGGGCCGGGGCACAGTGATCGGGGTGCTGCCCGCCGCGGCGAAGGCCACCATGAGCAGTAACAGCATGCCGTCCCGCCCGGGCAGGATGAGCGCCCCCGCGATGGCGGCCAGCACGATGAGCACCACGCCCACGCACAGCACCCGCATGTCGTAGCCGTCCTGCGCGAACCATTCCGAGGTGAGCAGGATGGCCGGGAACACGATCCCCGCCGCCAGAATCGGCCGCAGCGGAATCACATCCACCAGCCTGCGCACCGGAGCCGGCCGATGCCGGTACAGCAGCGCACACGCCCCCGCCAGCACGGCGAGCACGGCCACCGAGGCCGCATGCGGCGAATCGAGCAGGAACCGGTCCAGGAACGAGGGCTCCTCCCCCGCCGTCGGCGAAGGCGTGAAATCACCGATCAGAATGCCGGTCAGCGCACCCAGCAAAAAGGCGCTCGCAGTCGTCCGCCGATACCACGACAGCGTGCCCACCAACCCCATGAGCGCCCCCGCCCACAGCGAATCAACATAGGTGAGCGCCGACTGCGACCCGATCTCATTGCTCCACAGCACCTGATTGCCCAGCAGCGCCACCGCGACCAGCATGGCGGTAATCCACGCCGAGGCCACGCTCATCATCACGGCGAAGACGGCGGCGAGCACCGCCACGAACGCGGCGGCCGTCGTAGCCCGGGGCACATTGAAAACCGCCAGGTCAACCCAGGGAGCCGAAGCCTCCGAGGAATCGAGGGTGGGGTCGATCGGCACCATGACCGTGAGCCCGGCGAGCACGGCCGCCAGGCACACCGCTACAGCTTCGAGCGCTTCCCGCAGACGCCGCACCTCACCACAATGGCCCACTCCGGACAATTCGGCAATCGCTGGTTACGTCTCTCACCAGCTCAGACGCTCAGCAGCGACTCAATGGCAATCAGATTGCCGCCTGATCAGCCGAGGCTGCGGATGAACAACGCCAACTGCCAGCCGCTGTGATCCGGCTGCCCGTCATTCTGGGTGCGGGCGGCCCCAATCGTGTCGATGTGGTTGTATCCCGGCAGCGTGACCACGTGCGCCAATGCCGGAGTCGGAAAGAACGTGCCGGTGGCGGGCGGCACCGGACTGTCTCCCGCCCAGGCCACGAAGTTGGGCTTCAGCCGGCTCATGCCGTGATACCGCAGGACAGCGCGATCACCACTGCGGGCGCCGCCGAACCCGGCGGCGATATCGGTGACCAGCCGCAGCGGGAAATAGGTCTCCCAGTACGCGCTGGGCCCGCCGCTCGCCAATTGCCGTGCCACATCGCGGATATCGGCGACCTCATGATTGGGCGAGGTGTACGGGATACCGGTGACGTCGTCATAGTTGCGCCAGGTATAGAGCGCGGTGCGGTCGGTGGGCGCCACGCGCCGCTGCGGTCCCGCGGTGATGCGCAGGAAGTTGCCCAGCAGCGGAAGCTGAGTTAGCTCGCCCGGATTGGGAAAGCTCTTGTCCTGCACCGGACCTCCCGCCAGCGCACCCACACCCTGCTGGAAGAGGGAGAAGTTGGAGGAGTTGTTGTCGATGAGCACGCCCAGCAGCGCGGTATTGGTGAAGCGGTAGTCGCGCAGCGAGCCGGAGCCGTCCGCGCCATTGGTCACCCAGGCGGCCCAGGTGGGCGCTCCCAGCGTGCCGAGCGTGCCGTCGATGTCCAGATCACGCGGAAGATGCGCCAGCAGTTGACTTTCGCCGTCGGGGTCCAAGTGCGCGGCCAGTCCGGCCAGGCGCAGCAGGACGAAGGCGCGGGTGCCGAGTCCGGGCATGGACCCGAAGGTGCGCGGCAGCGCGTTCAGCCGGAAGCCGTTCTGCAATACCGAATCCAAAGGCCCGACAATGGCATTGGTGAGATCGTGCAGAAACGGAGTGTTCTGAATGGCGACCGGATCGGACGAGATCATCGAATCCTGGGCGGCGAACGCGACGCACTGATCGGCCCCTGGCCGGCCGTCGAAGTCCCAATCGGAGAAGAACCCGGTGACCAAGCCGCCCAGGGAGATTCCGGTGCAGACGAACTTGCGCTGCCGCTCGGCGTGCTCCGGAATCTCGTGCAGCATCACCTCGTACTGATCACGCACGACGCGATCGAGTCCCATGAAGTCGAGCACCGGCAGATCCGCTGGAGCCTTGAAGCCCGCGAAACGCTCACCGTCGATGGGCATCCCATTGAAGTAGTAGTCGACCGCATCGAGATAGTTGCCGGTTTCCAGCGCGTAGTCGAAGCCACGGGTTTCATCCAGGCAAGTGCTGCGGCGGGCCAGCGCCCAGTACTCGATCCGCTGCCCCTGGGCCAGCGCCGAGTGCACGGTATTGAAAGCCACACTGTCGGAATTGACCGCGCCGCCGTGCAATCCCTGCTGCTGGATCACCACGTGCTCGGCGTCGCGGGCGTCCGCGGGACCGTCGGCGGGGCGATACCGCAGCATGCCCACCCGATCGCAGCTCGCGGGGTGCGCCGGTGCGTTCGCGGGTAGCGGCAGCGCGAAACTCACATAGGAGGTGGTGATTCCGTCCCGGGTGGAGAGCACCTGCTCCTGCCGATCGCTCGCCGCACTCACCGGTTCCGGTTCGGCGGTGGCCACCCCCGCACACCCACCCGCACACGCCACTGTGACCACTGCTGACAGGAGCGCGGCCCGGCGGACAACCTTGATCATATCCTGCAACGCTGCCAGTCGATTTCCTTGTCTACCAGAGGAAATAGCACGAAGAACCGCCTGTGCAACCAGTCACAGTGCCCAAATCCGCGGCCGCGACGAGAGCGGGTCTACCGCCGCCGCGGTAGCCGCGTGCTCCTGCGTGAGCAGGACGCGCCCGCGCGCCCGCCCGGATAGGGTGCACACATGAGCTGGGGACGAATCGGTCTCGGAGACGTGGCGATCGCCCTCGGTGTGGCGGGGGTCGTGCTGGTCGCCGGGCTGTCCGGGCAGCACTCCCCGTCCGGTCCCGCGATCCTCGGCCCGCTGGGCTACGCCTTGCTGGTGTGCAGCGGTCTGGCGCTGGTGGCGCGCCGCACGGCTCCGATCGCCGTCCTGGGAGCAACCGGATTGTGCGCCTTGGGCTATCAGGCCGCCGGTTTCGATGTCCCGGCGGTCGCGTTCGTCTTCGCGGTGTACGCCGCGGTGCGGGCGGGTCATCGGCTGGTCACGCTGGCGGTGTCGGTGGCCATGCTGGCGGCGCTGCCGCTCGCGGCGCTGGCCGCGCTGCACGATACGGGCGCGGCGTTCGCGCAGGCCCGCGGCGCGCTCGAGATCGCCTGGCTGATCGCGGCGGGTGCGGCGGGTGAGGCGCTGCGGCAGGCCGAGCGGCGGGCCGACGAGGCCGAGCGCACCCGGGAGGAGACCGCGCGCCGTCGCGCCGACGAGGAGCGGCTGCACATTGCGCGGGAGCTGCATGATTCGCTCACGCACCAGATTTCGGTGATCAAGGTGCAGTCCGAGGCCGCCGTGCACGTGGCCCGCAAACGGGGTGAGGAGGTGCCGGAGGCATTGCTGGCGATCCGGGAGGCCGGGCGGGAGGCGGCGCGGGAGCTGCGCGCCACCCTGGAGGCATTGCGCGATGACGGGTCCGAGCCGCGGCACGGGCTCGAGCAGGTTCCGGAGCTGGTGGAACGCGCCCGCACAACGGGATTGGATGCGACGCTGACCATTGCGGGTCAGCGGCAGGATGTGCCGGTGGCGGTGGATCGCACCGTGTACCGGATCGTGCAGGAGTCGCTGACCAATATCGCCCGCCATGCCGCCGCGGACACGGCCTCGGTCCGAATCGATTACCGCCCGGACACTTTGGTCGTCCAGGTCGACGATGACGGCATGGGGGCCAAGGATCGCGCGCCCTCGGCCGGCGTCGGGCTGCTCGGTATGCGCGAACGGGTCACCGCGCTGGGCGGGCGGCTGCGAGCCGCGCCGCGCGTCGAAGGCGGATTCAGCGTCTGCGCCGAACTTCCCGTGGAGCGGCCGTGATTCGCGTTCTATTGGTCGACGATCAGCCGCTGATTCGCAGTGGTTTCCGCGCCCTGCTCGATATCGAGGACGATATCGAGGTGGTGGCCGAGGCCTCGGACGGGGCCGAGGGCGTGGCGCTGGCCCGGGAGCATCTGCCCGATATCGCGCTCATCGATATCCAGATGCCGGGCGTGGACGGCATCGAGGCCACCCGCCGTATCGCGGCGGACCCGGAGCTGGCCGCGATGCACGTCGTCATCCTCACCAACTACGGCCTGGACGAGTACGTCTTCGACGCGCTGCGTGCCGGTGCGGCCGGGTTCCTGGTGAAGGACATTCAGCCGGAGGACTTCCTGCACGCCATCCGGGTGGCCGCGCGCGGTGATGCGCTTCTTGCTCCGTCGATCACGCGCAAACTCATCGACCGATACGTCACGCAGCCGCCGCACACCGGGGCCGCGGCATTGCACGATCTGACTGCTCGCGAACGCGAGGCCGTCATCCTGGTCGCGCGGGGCCTGTCCAACGACGAGATCGCCGCCCACATGGTCATCACCCCGCTGACCGCGAAAACCCACATCAACCGGGCCATGACCAAACTGCATGCCCGCGATCGCGCCCAGCTCGTCGTTCTCGCATATGAATCCGGCCTGATCGTTCCGCGCGGATCCTGACGCCCCGCCAGGCCGACCTCGCCCGCATCATCGAGGATGCGGGCTGGGGCCGGGTGCAGTGGCGGAACCTGACCTTCGGGGTGGCCGCCATGCATCGTGCGGTCAATCCGGGCTGAGCGGGCGGATCAGTCGACGGCGGTGCCCTCGAGTTCGATCATCTGGCCGGGGATGGCGAGCCGGGTGACGCCGAGCATCGTGGTCGCGGGCGCCACTCCGGCCGCGCCCAAGCGCGCGGCCAGCACGCCGTAATGCTGGAAGAGCAGGTCGACGTCGGTGGTGTAGACATTGAGCCGGACCAGGTTCGCGAGCGCCATGCCGGCCTCTTTCAGCACGGCCTCCAGATTGTCGAGGCTCAGCGCCAGCTGTGCCGCCATATCGCCGTCGTGCTGCGGCTCGCCCTCGGCGCTCATGGCGGTCTGGCCGGAGCAGTACAGGGTCCGGGACTGCCCGGAGACCAGCTCGGCCTGGTTGAATCCCATTGCCAGCGACCACGACACCGGGTTGACAGCCGTTCGTTCCACTACCACATCAGTTCCGTTCGATTCGTTGAAACACGGGCGCCCAACGGCCGGGTGGCCGCTGTCGGTGACGCCGTAGCAGCAAGCGTTCCAGCGAATCACGACATCTTGTGTCAGGTATTCCGAGGCAATTTCCGACTGCGTGCCGGACCGTCAGACCAATGGCTTTCCGGTGCGCATGCGGCGGCGCAGATCCCACAGGCAGAGGTTCACCGGCAGCAGGCGAATCGGTTTGGGTGCGTGGACGACGACTGCTCCGAGCAGCCGCAGGAAGCGATCGAATCGCCGTTGCTGTGCCGGTGTCCAGGTCATGTTCAATTGCGCGCGGAGTTCGGCCGGGAGCAGGCCGGTGACCAGGTAGCGGTGAAACCGGGCGCAGAGGAAGCGCAGTGGGCGCGGGAGCATGGCGAGGTCGATCAGGCCGTCGAAGTAGTCACGGATCACCGGATCGATATGGGCGCGGGCCAGACCGGCTTGCCAGTACTGCTCGAAGGCGGTCCGGTCGGCCGGCCACATGGCCGACGGCACTTGGAGCGTGGTGGCCAGGCGGGAGCAGTGCCGGTAGAGCGGGTCGGCGATCGCCTGGTCCAGGGTTCCGCCCCGGAATTTCTCCAGGATGTCGAGGTAGCCGCGGTACAGGCAGGCCGCGACCCATAGTTGCAGTTCGCGGTCGAAGGCGTTGTAGCGCACCGGGCTCGACGGCGTGGACCGGACGAACCGGTGCTGCGCGTCGACGGCGGCGCGATAGGCGGCGCGCTCGGCATCGGTCCCCATGGTCGCCACGGCCAGATAGGTGAGGGTCGTGCGCAGCCGCTTGAAGGGGTGGCGATCCACCCGGCCGCTCTCGACGGTGCTCTCGTAGACCCCGTACCCGACCGGCGGCAGGCTCAATTGCATGATGACATTGGCCATTCCGCCGAGGAATGCGGCGATTCCGTAGATGTGGTCCGCAATGCGGAACTCGGCCGATTCGTCCGGCGGCTGGCTCATACGCAGACCTCGAATCGTCTCGGGTGGCTACGAATTCCGGCCAACTTCTTGCCCGCATTGGCCAGACGGCGTTCCATTGTGACGTGGCGTGCTGGGATCGGCGGCGAACGGTAGCGTTTTCGGCGATTCTCGTCGAGACGGGCAGGGATCGGGGCCTCGAACTGGACGAATGCTTGAGAGATACCGGCATTTCGCCCACGGTGTTGGCCACGCCCGGCGCCGAGATAACCGCCGCCCAGGAAATCGCCCTGGTGCGCAATATCGTGAAAGCCTTCGACGACCGCCCGGGCCTCGGAATCGAGGTCGGCGCAAGAACTCCCGTCACCTCCGCCGGTATTTTCGCCCTGGCCCTGATGAGCAGCCCCACCCGCCGCTCCGCCGTCGAATTCACCATGCGCTATTTCAACCTGATCATCTCCTTCGCCAATGCCTGGCACCTCGACCGCGGCGACGAAGTATGGATCTACTTCGACGATTCCGAAGTCCCCGCCGACATCCGCGGTTTCCTCCTCGAACGCGACGTCGCCGCCATGCACTCCAACTGGATGCACGCCTTCGGCGCCCCCGCTCCCGTCCTGCGCGCCGAAATCGGCGCCGACCTCCGCCCCCGCCTCCAACACGTCCTGGACCACTTCGAAATCCCCGCCACCGACTGCGACGGCCCCCACCTGGCGGTCTTCGACGCCACCGGCTTCGACGAACCGATGCCGCAAGCGAGTCCCCTCACCGCCGCCCTGTTCGAGCAGGAGTGCGCCGACCTCCTCCGCCGCCGCAATATGGACCGCGGCATGGCCGGCACCGTCCGCAACGTCCTCCTCCACCGCATAGGCGGCCGAGTCACCCAAGACGAGGTAGCCTCCGCCCTCCACCTGAGCCTCCGCACCATGCGCCGCCGCCTGGCCGAAGAAGGCACCTCCTACCGCCAGGTCACCTCCGAAATCTACGGCGGCCTGGCCGAAGACCTCCTCGAATCCGGCCTAACCGTAGAAGAGGTAGCCCACCGCCTCGGCTACTCCGGCGCCTCCAGCTTCTCCGCCGCCTTCCGCCAATGGCGCGGCATCTCCCCCGGCCGCTACGCCCGCGGCATAACCGAAACCCTCCGCCGCACCACCCCCTCGCGTTAGCCCACCGAACTGCCTAGACTGCGCGTCTGAGTTCATCGCTGCCCGATGGTTGAGGGTGGGTGGGGGCGGCGGGGGTGTCCGGGGTGGGGCGGAAGAGGGATAGGAGGGGGCCGGTGGCGGCTGTGGTTACGAGGGCCATGACGAGCATTAGGGCGTAGAAGGTTTCGTCGATTATGCCTACTTGGAGGCCTACGGTGAGGATTACTACTTCGGTTAGGCCGCGGGTGTTGAGGAGGATGGCTATGGTGCGGGCTTCGGGGTGGTCGATGCCGGCGGCGCGGGCGCCGAGGTAGCCGCCGCCTGTTTTGGAGGCGATGGCTACGAACAGGACCGCGATCAGGATGAGGGCGGCTGTGGTGTCGACGGTTTGGAGGACGACGCTGTAGCCGGCCAGGACGAAGTAGATGGGCATGAGGAGGTCGGCTACGGCGGTGAATTGGGCGGTGATGGTCTGGGGTTCGCGGGTGAGGCCGGCTCGGGGGAAGGCTATGCCGAAGGCGAAGGCGCCGAAGGCGAAATGCAGGCCCATCCATTCGGTGGCGGCGCAGGAGACGGCCAGGAGGAGGGCGATGACGGGCAGGGTGGGGCTGGGGTCGCGCCAGGAGCGGCTCTTGCCTTCGGCGGCCACCATGCGGCGTAGTAGGGGGCGGACCACGAAGACCAAGGCCAGGATGTAGGCGGGCAGGAACACCATGCGCCAGCCGTGTGCGCTCTGGGTGCCGGCGGCCGCGGCGATGACCGCCAGGGCTATCCAGGCGACGGCGTCGCCCAGGGCGGCGACGGCGAAAGCCATTCTGCCCGCGAAGGTTCCGTCCAGGCGGGTGTCGGCGAGGATGCGGGCCAGGACCGGCATGGCGGTCACGGACATGGCGACGGCGACGAAGGCGACGAAGGCCGCGGGTGAGCCGGGGCCGTGGCGGGCGGCCAGGGGCAGGGCGAGCAGGGTGCCCGCGATCAGGGGGACGCCCACCGAGCCCATTGCTATGACGATGGGGCGGCCGCGACGCCGCCACACGTCGGCGAAGTCGAGTTCGAAGCCCATGACGAACATGAAGGCCGCCAGGCCGACCGCCGCCACCGCGGCCAGCAGGGATTTCTGCTGGCCGGGGAAGAGATCGTCGCGCACCATCGGGATGGCGCCGAGGGCTACGCCGGCGAGGATCTCCCCCACCACCGGTGGCTGATGGATGCGGCGGCAGAGGATCCCGACCACGCGCGCGGCGGCCAGCACGACGGCGATGCTGAGAAAGAAGGCTGTGGTGCTGTTGCTCGTCACGAGATCGTCTGCCAAACCGCTGGATTCAGGCTTCCCGCAGGAAGGCGGAGATGAGTTTACGCACCGCCGGCGAGCCGACGATGTCGAAATGATCGGCGCCGTCGATCAATTCGAGAGTGGACCCGGGCCACGCGGCGTACAGGGCCTCGCCGTTGGCCGGCGGCACGTAATCGTCCTTGGCGCCGTGGATGACCAGCGCCGGCACGTCGACCGCCTTGGCGTTCTCCGAGGGCGAGAAGACCTCCCACACGTCCGCGCCCAGCCGTTCCTCGATGGCCGCCGCCAGCTCGTCGAGCTGATCTTGCTCGATGGGCATGAAGTCGGCCATCTTGTCGACCAGGAACCGCATGGTCGCCGGCGCCGAGATCGATACGAACGCCTTCGCGCGCAGCCCCTCACGCCACGCGGACAGCGACCACAGCGATCCGAGCGAATGCCCGACCACGGCGTGCAGTTCCGGGAACTGCCCGGCGATGGCCCGGATCACCTCGCGCACTTCGATGGGATCGGTGCTGTCGCCGAGCGCCTCGCCGTGCGCGGGCGCGTCGAACAGCACCACCTGATAGCCCTGTTCCAGCAGGTCCTCGGCAATGGCGGTCATGCTGCCCAGATTGCTGCGGACCCCGTGCACGTGCAGCACGGTGGGTCCGCTGCCGGCCTGGTAGTACTTGTAGGCCTTGCCGTCCACCTTGATGGTGTGCGACTGGCAGCGGCCGAGGAACTCCTTGGTGGCCGGATCGTGCGGCAGTTTGGCGATCCGGAACCATTCGCGCACCAGGCGGCTGGTTTCGACGACACGGGTCATAGGGCCAATCCTTCTGTGAGAGAGCGTCGTTCAGTGTGAGAGTGCATCGAGATACTGCTTCGCGCGAGCCGGAAGCACATACTCCCCCTCCTTCTCGATCCGCTCGTACAGACGCTCGACCCGCTCGTAGTGGTCGTCGAGGTTCTGGTCCAGCAGGTGGTACTCGGACTTGTTGTAGACCCCGAACTGAAGATCGGTCATCAACCCGAAAGGGTTAATGTCCTCAGTGTGCCTGCCGCCGAAGACCAGCCGCAGGAACTCGTCGATGTCCTCGTAACCCAAGGTGGCGAGCAGGAATTCGAGCGAGGCCCGCTTCCGCTTGATCTGGTGATCGCGCTCCGCGGGATCGACGATGAAATCGAGCCCGCTGGTCATGCCGGCCGGATAGTGCACCCGGTTGAAGCAGCGGAAGTCGATGGTCAGCCGATCCTTGGGCGAACTCGGCAGCGTGCCGTCGCCGTGCGCGCGGTAGTTGTCGAACACCAGCGCGTCACCGATGCGGGAGTCGCAGTAATAGCCCGGTGACGGCGTATCCGCGTACTTCTTCGACCAGTACTTGGCCATGAGGAAATCGCGCACGGTGGGCAGGTCGATCTCCGACAGCTTGCCCTCCAGGAACAGGTAGAGGGCCTTGTCGACCGCGGCCTTCTCCTCGCTGTCCAAACCGTATTCGAGCATCTTCTCGTAGACGAACTGCAGGTTGGGCGCCTCCTGTTCGGCTTCCTCGAAGATGACGAACGGCTGCCGGTCCAGCGGCGTCGGGGTCAGCGCGGTGTGGAAGCTGCGGTATTCGGTGGGGAACCCGAGCTGCTTCTTCACCAGCGACGGAATCTGCAGTGCGATACCGCTGGCCGCGTGCGTGCCGTAGGACCGTTTGTTGGCGGTGACCACGAAGGCGTTCACCACCGCGGTCTCCACCTCCGGAAAATGCTTGTGCACGATCTCCTGGTTGAGGTCGTAGAAGCGTTTCGCCGAGGGGATGAACAGCACGCAGTTCTCGAACATGGTCGACAACGGGAAGTAATTGCCGATCGAGGCTTCCGCGTAGCTCTCCTGAATGACGGCCTGGCACCGCAATTGCCGCGCCAGATTGTCGGCGAGATCGTCGTCGAGATTCATCTGCTCGACCACGGTCGGCGTCGACTCCGGATAGAAGGCGCACGGATTGAGCGCCCGGTTGGGCGGCAGCCGCAGCGCCACTTCCGCGGCGTCCACCGGGTATTTGTCCAGCACCGGCACGAGCTTGTCGGCATGCGCGGCGGCGGACGAGTGCAGGAAGGTCCCGCTCTTCTGATAGGTGCCGGTCATGGCCGCGGAAAGGGCCTGATCCTGATCCAGCGTGTCACTCATGACGATCTACTCTCCTGTTGATCCGATGCGGTCCAGGTAGCGCCGGACGTACTGCTCGTCGATCGGCGGCGCCGGGTACCGATCTGCTCCGAATACGTGCTCGCCCACGGGCAGGCTCGCCAGCATGGCGGCGGCCTGTTCGGCGGTGAGGCCGTCCACCACGGCGGCAATGCGGGCCAGGGGGCTCGCGGAATGCTCGGCGGCGTGGGCGAGCGCCCGATCCCGCCACTGCGCGAAGGGCAAGACCTCCACTTCGCCCGCCACCGCGCCGATGAGTTCGAAGAAGCCGCCGAAACTCGGGGCGGGCGCATTGACGTAGTCGTAATCCCGGCCCGTGCCGGGATCGTTCAGCACCAGATCGGCGATGGTCCTGCTCAGGTAGTCGACCGGCAGCACGGCCGACAGATCGGTGTCCAGCTCGGGGAAGCCGCCCAGGTCGAGTCCGCCGGCGATCAGGTTGTGCAGGAAATCGCCGCGGTCGAGCCGGAAGTGGCCGCTGCCGGCCGCGGCGCTGACGAACGGCAACCGGTGCACCGAGGCCCGCGCGCCGCGCCAGCGGGCCGCCGCGACCATCTGCTCGGCCATGAACTTCGAAGTGAGATAGCCGAATTCGCGGTCGTCCTCGTCGACTTCGTAGCCCAGGTACTTGGGCAGCGTGGCGAAGGTGGAGATGAGGTGCACCGCCTTGCCGCGTCCGCGGGCGGCCAGCCGCAGCGCCTCGTGCGCACCGATCACATTGGGGCCCAGGTAATCGTCGAGCGGCCGCATCCAGTCCACCAGCGCGCCGGAGTGGCAGATGGCGTCGACCCGGTCCGCCAGTTGATCGAAGCGCTCCTCGTCCAGCCCGAACAGCGGCTGGGTCAGATCGCCGACCACCGGGTTGAGCAGCGGCGCGAACTCCGGCCGCCACAGCCCGTAGCCTTCGAGCGTGGTCACCAGGCGTTTCATGGCCACCTCGGCATCATCGGCCCGCACCAGGCAGTACGCGATCAGGTCGGCCGCGAGCAGGTCGTGCAGCAGGAAGGCCCCGACGAAACCTGTTGCGCCGGTGACGAACACCGACTCGGGACGACTCGCGATGGCACCGCCGAACCGCAGCTCCGGATCGAGGAAGCCCTTGCGGACCCCCGTCATATCGAACCCCGGCGTCGCCGACTCGATCTCCGCCGGCTCCACCGCGGCCGGTGCGGGCGCTCCGGCCTCCAGCAGCTTCGACAGCAGGAACTGACTGAGCGCCTTGAGATTCGGATGATCGAACGCGATCTTGGCGGGCAGCGCCAACCCGGTCAGATCCGCCAGCTGATTACGCATGAGCACCGCGGTCAGCGAATCGATGCCGATGTCCTGCAGGGGCAGATCGACATCCACATCCTCCGGCGACGCGAAACCCAGTGTCTTGGCGATCTCTTCGCGCACCATGCCCAGCACGACGGCCGGATGTTCGTCCGGGGCGGCCTCGCTGAGCAGCTTGCGCAGATCCGCGCCGCCCGCCCCCCGTGCCCGCCCGCCGGACCCGCCGCTGAGCAGTGTGCGCAGCAGCGGCGGAATCCCGCCGCGCTCCTCGTAATAGCGTTGCAGCCGAGTGAGGTCGAAGGCGGCGGCCATGGTGAGCGCGCGCCCGCCCTGCACCGCCGTTTCGAGCAGTTCCAGGCCCTCCTCGGGTGCGAGCCGGTCCAGGCCCAGTTGCGCGAACCGGGCCCGGTCTGTCTCGCTGAGCCCGGCCGCCATACCGCTGCCCTCCCAGGGGCCGAAGGCCACCGAGGTGGCGGGCAATCCCTTGGCGCGGCGCAGCTGTGCGAGCGCGTCGAGGAAGGCATTGGCGGCCGCGTAGTTCCCCTGTCCGGGCGCGCCCATGATGCTCGCGATGGAGGAGAACATCATGAACAGGTCCAGCTCCAGGTCCCGGGTGAGCTGATGCAGATGCCACGCGCCGTCGAGCTTGGGCGCGAACACCGTGTCCAGCCGTTCGGGCGTCAGGGCCGACAGCGCGCCGTCGTCCAGCACGCCGGAGGCGTGGACCACCCCGCGCAGCGGCCGATCCGCACCGAACAGGGTCAGCACGGACTTCAGCCCGTCCAGGTCCGCCGAATCACAGGCCACCACGGTCGCTTTCGCGCCGAGATCGGCCAGCTCGTCCAGGAAGGCGTCCACGCCGGGGGTGTCCAAGCCGCGCCGCGAGGTCAGCACCAGATCGCGCACGCCGTGGGCGCTCGCGAGCCAGCCCGCCACGCGGCGGCCGAGATCACCGAGACCGCCGGTGATCAGCACCGCGCCGTCGGTCCGCAGGAACCGCCGCTGCTCGACCGGCAGCAGCACCACCTTGCCCACGTGCCGGGCCTGGGCCATGAACCGCAGGGCCTCGGAGGTTTTGGTCATGGGGAAGGTGCGCAGCGGCAGCGGCCGCAGCTTGCCCGCCGTGAACAGTTCCGCAATGGCGACCAGCATGCGCTGGATGCGATCGGGCCCGGCCTCGGGCAGGTTGTAGACGGTGTAGGTCACGCCCGGGTGGTGCTGATCGATCCAGGACTGCTCCCGAATATCGATCTTGCCCATTTCCAGGAACCGGCCGCCGTCGCCCAGCATGCCCAGGCTCGCGTCGATGAATTCGGTCGCCAGCGAGTTCAGGACGACGTCGAACTTATTGCCGGGCAGGGTCTTTCCGAAGTGATCGACGAAGCCCAGATCACGCGACGAGGCCAGGTGGTCGTCGTCCAACCCCATGTCGCGCAGGGCATCCCACTTCGGCTGACTGGCGGTGCCGTAAACCTCCGCGCCGTGCAACTGCGCCAGCTGCACCGCCGCCATGCCGACGCCACCGGCCGCGGCGTGCACCAGGACCTGCTCCCCCGGCTGCAACGCACCGAGTTCGTGCAGTCCGTACCAGGCCGTGAGGAAGGTCATCGGAATGGTTGCGGCCGCTTCGAAACTCAGCGTCTCCGGCTTGCGCACCACCTGACGCGCGTCGGTGATCACCTCGGAGGCGAAGCAGCCGCGGGCCAGACCCAGGACCGGATCGCCCACGTGCAGATCCTTGACGTCCGCGCCGACTTCGGTGACGACGCCGGCGAATTCCAGTCCGAAGGCCGGGATCTCCACCATGCCGAGCGCATTGAGCACGTCGAGGAAGTTCACGCCCGCGGCCTTCACCTCGGCGCGAATCTCATTGGCGGCCAGTGCCTTGCCGGGGATGGCCCGGACCGTCAGCGGCTCGTCCAAGCGGCCCTTGGCGGCGATCTCCAGCTGCCAGGCCCCTTCGGCCGGAATCTGCAGCTCCTGGGGGCCGTTCGCGCGCCGCAACTTCGGCACCAGGACCTGCCCGTCGCGCAGCGCGCATTCCGGTTCGGCCGCCAGCATCAAGGCCGGCGGGAGCGTCGTCCGGTCGGTGTCCTCGATACCGAGATCGATCAGGCGCAGGCTCAGGTCCGGATGCTCGTTGCGGGCCGTCCGCATGAGACCCCACAGCGGTCCCGCGCCCAGCCCGGTGACACTGTCGTCGCCGCCGGCGCCGACCGCGCGGCGGGTGACCCACACCAGGGGTGGCGCGAACCCGGTCTCGGCCGCGGTCTGGAGTTGGGCGAGGGCCGTCGCGGTGAATGCGTGCGCCTGCGCCAGCACGTCCGCATCCGAATCCCACAGGCAGAGCAGCCCATCGAGGTCTTCGGCGCCTTCCAGGTCCCGGACCTTGATCACCTGGATTCCGGCCCGCGACAAGGCGGTCTTCACCTCACGCGCCCACGACACCTCACCGGCGGGGCACAGCAGGCCCCAGGAACCGCCCAGCTCCACGGCGTCGGTATCGACGGGACGCCAGCCGACCTCGAACTGGAACCGGTCCACGCCCGCCGCGGCCAGCCGCCGCAGCACCGCCCGGTCGACGCGCCGCGCATGCAGCCGATGCAACCGGCCGATATTCACCCCGGCGGTGTTGTAGATGTCGAGGGAGGCCCAGAATTCACCGTCACCCAGCTCGAATTCGGCTACCCGGACCCAGATTTCGCCGAGTCCGGCCTCCCGCAGCGACAGCCGCTCGACCTCGAAGGGCACGAACAGATCGTCACCGGTCTTCTTCTTCAGCCGCTGGGTCAGCAGCAGCGAATGCATGGCCGAGTCCAGCAGCGCCGGATGCAATCCGTAGCCGAGAGCCGAGGATTGCGCGGTCTCCGGCAGCACCGCCCGGGCCCAGACCTCGTCGCCGACATGCCAAGCCTCGTCGATGCATTGGAAGGTCGGCCCGTAGCCGTAGCCGAGATCGGCGAGATCGCTGTAGACCGCCGAGACGTCGATGCGTTTCGCACCGCGCGGCGGCACGCTGACAGCAACGCCGGTGCCGGTATGCGCCTGGACGAGAACGCCTTCCGCATGCAGCTGCCACTCACCGTCACCGTCCTCCGGTGCGCTGTACACCTGTACCGGGCGGCCGCCGCCGGCGGCGGCTCCGACGGTGACCTGCAAGCGCACCGGCACCCCGGCGTTCAGCACCAGGGGTGCGAAGAGCATGACATCCGAGACATCCCACTCCCCCGCCGCGACGGCGTGGCCCGCGGCGCGCATGGCCTCGAAGAACGCGGTCCCCGGCATGAGCACCGCGCCCATGACCTGGTGTTCGCGCACCCATGCCGGCTCATCGGCCGCCACCACGGTGGTGAACACCGAGATCTCGGTGCCCGCGATCGACACGCCACCGCCGAGCAGCGCATGTCCGGTGTCGTCCAGTCCGGCCCCGACCGCCCGCTGCACCGGCGGCTCGAACCAGAAGCGCTCCCGCTGGAATGCGTAGGTGGGCAAGGCCACCCGCTGACCGCCGAAGGGCTCGAAGTAGCCGTTCCAGTCGATCGGCACATCGCGCACATGCAATTCGGCAAGGCTGCGCTGCACGACGGCGGCACCGTCCTTACCGGCAAGGAGCGAGGGCACCCACCCCACCGACTTCTCATCGGCCAGGCAGGCCGCTCCCATACCGGAGAGCACCGGCTGCGGCCCCAGCTCCAGGTAGGTGTTCACGCCCTGCCGATGCAGGGTGGCGATGCCGTCGCTGAAGCGAACGGCCCTGCGCACCTGACGAATCCAGTAAGCGGGTTGTTCCAATTCCCCCGGCTCGGCGAGCTTGCCGGTCAGGCTGCTGACCACGGTCAGAGTCGGCGGGTTGAACCGCACGGTCTCGGCGACAGCTTGGAACGCCGCCAGCATGCCGTCCATGTGATGCGAGTGGAAGGCGTGGGATACCGTGAGCCCCTTGGTCCTCCGGCCCTCGGCGGCGAAGTGCGCGGCCATGCGCTCGACGGCGTCGGCATCACCCGACACCACGGTCTGCGCCGGGGTATTGAGACCTGCGATGTCGACCTTGCCGTGCAGCCCCAAAGCCGTGATGGCGAGGGCTGTTTCGTCGGCATCGGCTTCCAACGAGGCCATCGCGCCACCGCTGGGCAGCGCCTGCATCAGCCGCCCGCGCGCCGCCACCAGCCGGCAGGCGTCGGCCAGATCGAACACCCCGGCGATATGGGCCGCCGCGAGCTCGCCGATGCTGTGCCCCAGCACCAGTTCCGGCCGCACGCCCCAGCTCTCCCATAGCCGGGCCAGCGCCACTTCCAGCGCGAACAGCGCGGGCTGGGTGAAGTCGGTGCGATTCAGCAAGGCGGCCTCGGCACTGCCGGGCTCGGCCCACATCACCTCCAGCAGCGGCTTGTCCAACTCGGTGAACTGCGCCGCGATCTCCGCCAGGGCCGCCCGGAACACCGGATAGACCTCGGCCACCTCCTTACCCATCCCCGGCAGCTGACTGCCCTGCCCGGTGAACAGCATGGCCAGCCGCGGTTCCTCGGCATGCTCGCCCGTGCGCACCGCCCCCGCCGGCGCCTCGCCCGTGCGGGCGAAGTTGGCCAGCGCGTCCAGCAGTTCCCCGCGGTCGTGCACCGGCAGCACCAGCCGCCGCCGGAAGTGGGTGCGGGTGGTCGCCAGCGAGTGCGCCACATCCACGAGATGGTCCTGGATATTCATGCCCAGATGCCGGTGCAGGGTTTCGGCCTGCTGCCGCAGCGCGGCATCGGTATAGCCGGACACCAGGAACGGCACGGTGGCCGGCGGCGCGACCGCCGGTCGCTCCGCGACCACCGGCTGCGGCGGTTCCTCCACGATCACATGCGCATTGGTGCCGCCGATGCCGAAGGAGCTGACCCCGGCGCGGCGCGGCCGCCCGTTCGGCTTCCAGGACCGGTTCTCCCGCACCAGCGCCATCTTGGCGTCGTCCCAGTCCACCGCCGGGGTGGGCGCGGTGACGTGCAGGGTGCGGGGCAGCGTGTTGTTGTGCATGGCCAGCACGACCTTCATCACCCCGGCGAGACCGGCGGCCGCCTGGGTGTGGCCCAGATTGGATTTGGCCGAGCCGATCCACAGCGGGTCCTCGTCGGTGTGACTGCCGCCGAAAACCGCTGCCAGCGCGGTGCCTTCGATGGGGTCGCCCAGTTTGGTGCCGGTGCCGTGCGCCTCGACGTAGTCGATATCGCCCGGTTGCAGATCCGAGGCGGCCAGCGCCGAGCGGATGACCCGCTGCTGAGCGGGACCGCTGGGCGTGGTCAGGCTGGCGGCGTGGCCGTCGTGGTTGACGGCGGTGCCGCGCAGCACGGCCAGAATGGGATCGCCGTCGCGCTGGGCGTCGGACAGGCGCTTGAGCACCACCGCCGCGGAGCCCTCACTCCAGCCGGTGCCCTCGGTGTCGGCGGAGAAGGACCGGCAGCGGCCGTCGGGCGACATACCGCGCAGGCGGCTGAATTCCACATGCAGCTCGGGTGAGAGCATGAGGCTCACGCCCGCCGAGACCGCGAGGTCGCATTCGCCCTGCCGCAGCGCATTACAGGCCAGATGCGTGGTCACCAGGGACGAGGAGCAGGCCGTGTCCAGGGTCAGCGTCGGCCCCTCGAGGCCGAATACGTACGAGACGCGACCGGACATGGTGCCGCCGGCGGAGCCCGGGCCCACATACCCGTCCAGATCGGCCAGTCCACCGGCCAGGGTCAGGCCGTATTCGTGATACGCCGAGCTCTTGCCGACGCCGATGAACGCGCCGGTCTGGCTGCCGCGCAATCGCTCCAGCGTGTAGCCGGCGCGCTCGAATGCCTCCCAGCAGGTCTCCAGCACCATGCGCTGCATGGGATCCAGCGAGCGCGCCTCGCGCGGCGAGATACCGAAGAACGGGGCATCGAACAGATCGATGGGCGAGACGAAACCGCCTGCGCGGCAATAGGACTTGCCCTTGGCCTCCGGATCGGCGTCGTAGAGCGCAGCGGCGTCCCAGCGGTCCGGCGGCACCTCGACAATGCCGTCGCCGCCGCGTTCGAGCAGTTCCCAATACTCTTCGGGCGTGGTCACCTCGCCGGGCAGCCGGCACGCCATGGCGATGATGGCGATGTCCTCGTCGTAGGCGGCGCGGCGGGAAGCCGTAATGCGTTCCGGCCCGGCCTTGGCGGCTCCGGCCAGATCCGCGGCCAGGGACTTGACGGTGAAGTGCTCGAACAGTTTCGCCGAGGACACCGGCCGCCCGAGCAGCCGCTCCAGCTCGGCCTGCACCCGCACCGCGCGCAGCGAGTCGCCGCCGAGCTCGAAGAAGTTCTGCGTGAGGCCGATGCGGTCGTGCCCGAGGACCTCCGACCAGATGGCCAGGATGTCGCGCTCGAGTTCATTGGCGGGTTTGGCCGTGACCTCGATACCCGCCACCGGATCCGGCAGTGCCGCGCGGTCGATCTTGCCATTGGGCGTGAGCGGGAATTCGTCCAGCTCGACGAAGAAGGCGGGCACCATATAGGCCGGTAGGCGCTCGGCCAGCCAGGGGCGCAGCAGGCGCCCGAGTGCGGTCTTGACCGGTTCGCCGACGGCCGGCACGGTCGCATAACCGTCCAGCGCACCGCGAGCCATGGGCGCGGCGGGGCGGAAGGCGAGGTCCGGTGTCGTACCGGCGGGCCAGAACAGCGCGTCCATGCGCCACTTGTCGCCGGTTCGGCTGGGCAGCACCGCCATGTCCAGACCGGCGGCGGTGGCGATGGCGGTGAGATCGCGCGGATCCGCCCAAGACGTGGTGGATTCGGCCGGCTCACCCAGCGCGGCCCCGACGCGACCGTGCACCTCGCGCAGGCGGGCATTGGGAATGCCGTTCAGACGCAGTGCGTTTCCGCCGACGGCGGCGAGTTGCCCGGGCAGCAAATCCAGGTCGAGGTGCTCGGCGCGCCAATCCTTTTCGGTGACTTCGGCAGCGGTGACCGGACTGTCTCCGATGTGCAGGGTGACATCGAAGCGGTAGCGGGTCATCTCGTTGACATAGCGGCCGTCCCGCAGGGCGATATCGACGCGCGTAATGCGCGGGAACAGGCTCGGCAGGTCGGCGAAATACGCGGGCGAGATCACCAGTTCGCGCTCCGAGCGCACGGCCTGCGCGACGCGCCCGGCCAGCTCGTCCGGGGTGAGCCTGCCGCCGGACCGGAAATCGATCACATCGGCGTGGAAGACCTCGAGCAAAGCGAGATCCCGGATGTCCCCGAGGAATACGCGTCCGGCGCCGACCGCCTTGGTCGCCCATTCGATCACCGAGGTCAGGTAATCGAGGGACGGGAAGTACTGAGCCACCGAGTTCACGATGACGGTGTCGAACGATCCGGCCGCCACTTCCGGCAGTTGGTGGGCCGGTCGGTGCTCACAGATCACGTGCGGTAGCGAGGACAGGTGGGCGCGGGTGAGCTCCACCGCCCGCTGCGAGGCGTCCACGGCGTGATAGGAGCCGCAGTGCGGTGCGATGCCGAACAGCATGAGCCCACTGCCGGAACCGATTTCGAAGACATGTTCCGGCGCGTGGGACAGGATCCGGCGCACCGAGCCCATCTGCCAGTCGCGCATCTCGCTGTTGGAGAACGGCAGTCCGTCGTAGCTGCTGTGCCAGCCCGCCGGGTTGAAGGTGGCATCCTCCGCCTCGGTGGCATAGGCGCGATCCCAGGCGCCCGCCCACTCGGCGACGGCGTCACCGTCGACCCGGCCGGTCCCGGCCGGGCGCACGGCATCGCGCACGCAGTAGGCGACCAGCTGCTCGTTGCGGCCGACGACCACGGCCCGGGAAACCTCCTCGTGCGCGGTGACGGCGGCTTCGACCTCACCCAGTTCGATGCGGTAGCCGCGCAGCTTCACCTGGTTGTCGTCGCGGCCGAGCACGGCGAGCCGACCGGGTTCGAGGAAGCGCGCCACATCGCCGGTCCGGTAGAGGACGCCCGGATGGAAGGGGTTGTCCACGAATCGATTCCGGGTGAACTCGGGATCGCCGCGATAGCCGCGCGCCACGCCCGCGCCACCGATGCAGAGCTCACCCGGGAAACCGAGGGGCACCGGCGACAGATCGGCGCCGAGGACATAGAGCTGGGTGTTGGCGATCGGATCGCCGATGAGCACCTCGCCGCCCGCCCGCACCCGCCAGACGCTCGACCACACGGTGGTCTCGGTGGGGCCGTACATGTTCCACACCTCGTCGCCGCAGGCGAGCAGCCGATCGGCCAGCAGGCGCGGCAATGCCTCACCGCCGCAGAGGATCTTGGCCAGGCGGGGTTCGCCGCGCCATCCGGAATCCAGCAGCAGCTGCCAGGTGGCCGGGGTGCCCTGCATCATGGTGATGGCGTGCCGGCGCACCAGCGCGAGCAGCGCCGCGGCGTCGATGGTTTCGTGCGCCTGCGCGATGACCGTCGTCGCGCCGCACAGCAGCGGCAGGAACAGTTCGAGGACCGCGATATCGAAGGAGACGGTGGTGACCGCCAGCAGCCGGTCCGACGCCGCGCAGCCCGGCTGCCGCCGCATGGAGAACAGGAAATTGCACAGTGCGCCATGGGTGATCTCGACGCCCTTTGGCTTGCCGGTCGATCCGGAGGTGTAGATGACGTACGCGAGATCTTCGGCGTATACGTCTCTTTCGAGATTGCCGGTCTTCTCGGAGCCGTCCCGGGCGGCATCGACGCTCAGACAGCGCGATTCCCACTCGGACAGGCTCGCCGGCGCCACGGCGGGCGTGAGGATTGCCTTCGGGTCGGCGTCCTCGATCATCTGGCGGATTCGCTCCGCCGGGAAATTCGGGTCGATCGGCACATAGGCCGCGCCCGCCTTCATGACCGCCAGCAGCACCGCCACCAGGTCGATGGAGCGATCCAGGGCCACGCCGACCAGATCACCGCGGCCGATGCCCATGTCCACCAGCACATGGGCCATGCGGTTCGCGTCCGCATTGAGGTCGCGGTAGGTCAGCTCGGCGTCGGCGCAGATCAGGGCGGTGCTGTCGGGGTGGACCTCCGCCACGTCCTCGTAGAGCCGCGGCAGGGCGCGACCCAGCACGGCGTCATCGACGGTGGCATTGAATTCCTCGATCAGGGTGCGGCGTTCGTGCGCGGAGACGACCTGCGCCGCACCCAGGGCCACCTCGGCCAGCGATGGCAGCCGATCGCACCAGTCGCCGAACTGCCCGGCCAGCCGCTCGGCATCGGTACGCGCGAGACGCCCCGCGTCGTAACGGAACTCGACCGTCTCACCGTCGTCCAGAACGGCCAATTCCAGCACCGGCCGATAGCCCTCGGCGGTGAAAGCCGCAGCACCGCTGGAGATCACCACATCGGGCAGCGATTCTCCGCCGTGCCGGCGCTTGCGCAGCGCCTCGTCACGGCCGGTGAAATCCCGGCGCAGCCACGCCTTCTCCTGCCCGGCGGTGTACTCCCGCCCGACCGCGGCAAGATTCTCCGCAACGGTTTTCGCCGTGTCCAGGCGCGCGGACAATGGCAGCCAGGCCGCGAACAGATCGCGGTAGGCCGCCTCGACATCGGCGCGCGGCGCGGCCATCCCGAGGTGGATATCGGGTGCGCCGGTCGCCCGGTTCAAGAAGGTGCACCACGCACCGGCGAGGTAGGCGGTCGCCGACATCTCGTCCGGGTCGGCGAGTTCCACGCGGCAGCGCACGGTGACCGGATCGGCCGCCGCCGCATCGCCGGTCGCCGGGGCGGGATAGTGCAGGCGATAGGGATCGCCCGCGGTCAGACGCTCGCGCCAGTACGCGCCGGCCTTGGACGCCGCCTTGCCCGCCGCGGTGATCGCGCTCGCGGCGGCGGCCCCGGGCGAGGTCAGGATCATGCCCGGCGCGAGGCCGTAAGACAGTGCGAGAGTATCGATATCGAGCGCATCGCCTTCGAGGGTGCTGGTGCGCGCCACCTGCACGATGCCGGTGGCGGTGGCGATCCGCAGACCCGAGATCTCGTCGCAGGTGAGGACCTCGCCCGGCGCGGCGGCACCGGCGGCCCCGCCGGTATGGGCTTCGCGCACGGCAATGAACCGGCCATCGACATTCACCTTGGGCCACACCAGCGGACTGCTGAACGGGCCGTAATCCGCGGCGCGCACCATGGCGGCGATCTCATCGGCCGGACGCTCCCAGTCGATGAGGCCCTCGGCGGGGAACTGGGTGTGCCGGGAGAAGTAGCGCCGCGCCGAAAGATCCTGGGGCGTGGCCGTTTCGCGGCCCTCGACGATCTCGTCGATCAGCTCCGCCAGGCTCGCGACCGCGGCGTCGTCGCACTTCAGGCCGAGTGACAGCGCCGTCTCACCGGCCGCCATGGGCACCGGCACGCGCCGCAGGATATCGCCGCTGTCGACCTTGCCGCCGATGCGATGCCAGGTGATGGCGTACTCGCGCACGCCGTCGGCGATCGCCCAGGACGGCGCGTACAGGCCGGAGTATTCGGGCAGCGGACCGTAATGGTAATTGACGCTCATGCGTTTCGCGCACGCCAGCAACGGATCCGGGACGATCGAATAGTTGCCGATACTCAGCAGCAGATCGCATTCCCATTGGGATGCACGGTCGACGGCCTCGCCGAGTTCATATCCGGGAATACCCGCCTTGACGGCCCAGGCCCGGGCGGTGGCGTCATCTGTAATCACCGCTCTGATGCGATGCCCTTTCGCCAAGAGGACTTCACCGCAGCGCGCGAGCACACTACCGGAACCGATCAAAAGGAAAGCTGTAGCAGACATCGGATTACTTCCGTTTTCTCAAAGCTAATTCAGAGCTGTGTAGCTAGTTGCGTATCAATGCGGCCACCACGAGCGCGCACACAATGTTCACCGCCAGTGCGGCAATGAATACGTAATGGAATGAGGAGAGGCTCCCCGGCTCGGCGCTCGACAGCATGATGGCCGCGAATCCCGCGACGCCGACGGCCCCGCCGACCTGGCGCGCCGCCACCGTCATACCGAGCCCGCCCGCGAATTTCAGCGGCTCCACCGCACCGGCGGCCAGGGTCGACAGGCAGGTGAATCCGAGACCCAGTCCGACACCGCCCAGAATCGCCGCGGGCAGCCAGCCGGTCCAGAAATTCGGCGTGGATCCGAACAGATTCGAGGCCCAGATGGCATTGCTCACGGCGAACAGCAAGGCCGCCGCTATCGCGACCCGCACCTGCGCCGCCCGGGTTCGCAGCCGCCCGGCGGACAGCGAACCGGCCATGGAGCCGACGGCGCCGATGCACAGGGCTCCGCCCGTCTCCAGAATCGTCCAGTCCCAGATGGTCGTGGCGAACAGCGGCGCGGCCAGATTCCAGGCGAACATGTTCGCGCTGAACATGGCCAGGCCGAGGCAGGCGATCCGGTAGGTGCGGCTGCGCCACACCGCGAGATCGATTGCCGGAGCACCGTGTGCGCGCGAGCGCAGCACCGCCGCGCCGATGAGCAGCAGTCCGGCGAGACCGAGGCCGAGGGTGCGAATGTCCGCCCAGCCCCAGTGATCGCCCTTGGTGAGCGCGCTGACAATGCCCGCGATGCCCAGGCCCAGCGCAATGCTGCCGAGGGGATCCGGCCAGCGCGCGCCGGCCACGCGCACCTGTCCCGGCAGCACGGCCAGACCACCCGCCAGCAGTGCGGCGCCCACGGGGAGATTGACGAAGAAGACCCAGCGCCAGTCGAGTACGCGCACCAGCAGGCCGCCGACCGCGGGACCGATGACCGCCGAGAAGCCCGCCGCCGCGGACCAGGTCGCCACCGCGCGCGGTATGCGTTCGCGGGGCGTGGTCGCCAGGATCAAACCCAGTGCGGCAGGGATCATTCCACCGGCGGCCGCGCCCTGCAGGAACCGACCGGCTATCAGCAGGCCGATGGTCGGCGCGAGACCGCAGATGAGCGAGGCGAGGGTGAACAGGCCGAGCGAGCAGAGCAGCACCGTCCGGCGGCCGATGCTGTCGGCGATCCGGCCGGCCGGGGCGAGCAGGGCCGCGAACATGACCGCGTATCCGCTCACGACCCATGTCAGGGTGTCCAGCGGCGTGTTCTCGAAGTCGCGCAGAATATCCGGGAAAGCGATATTGACGACCGTGAAGTCGAGAAACGCCATGAAGGTGATTCCGCTGCACATCGCCAGCACGCGTGCCGGAACGATTTCGCCGATTACACGCTTTCGTTCTAGGCCCGCGTCAGCCATGCAACCTGCTCCGGCCGACAAGCGGAATTGGGCATTACTTTATGGGATCCGGAATTATCTCCGGATCCGGAATTCGGAACCATTGTGCCTCTTGCGCGGTTGAATAGCACCCGGTCCGTTGTACGGAGAGGGCGCATTGTCCTCGGGGAGTACGAGTAGCCATGCCCGATGCCTCAAACTATCGAAAGCGTATGTGATCCAACACCCTTTCGCAAGGGCGACCGAATGATCGCGGACCACATATCGCAGGTCGCGGCGGTGTGGGAATCCCACATAGATAGTTCTTCGCTCTGAAATGTTAACACTCCATCTCTATCATTATGGCTATGTAATTAGCGACTGGTTGGTTTCATTGATCGCATGCGGTTCAGAAAAATAGCGACGCGCGGTAATGTCCGATCGCATGAACGAGGCCGTCGTAGTCGGATACGCCCGCATTCCCATCGGCAAGTTCGGCGGGGGCCTGGCCCCCTTCGCTGCCACCGAACTCGGAAGCAAGGCCATTGCCGGCGCTCTCGCCCGCGCCCAGCTGCCGGGCGACCGGGTCGAGTACACCGTCATGGGGCACACGCTGCAGGCCGGAGCCGGTCAGATCACCGCCCGCCAGGCCGCTTTCGGCGCGGGCATCCCGCTCGGCGTGCCCGCCGAGACCATGAACAAGGTGTGCCTGTCCGGCACCACCGCCATCGCACGCGCGGCATCGCTGATCGCGCTGGGCGAGTTCGACATCGTGGTCGCGGGCGGCATGGAGTCCATGTCGAATGCGCCCTACGTCCTCGACAAGGCGCGCTTCGGGTACCGCCAGGGCGACGGAACACTCAAGGACACAATGCTTTTCGACGGACTCACGTGTCCGTTCGACCACAAGCTGATGGGCCTGGCGACCGAGGAGTACCAGGCGCTGTCGCATCATTACAGCCGCGCGCGGCAGGACGAGTGGTCGGCGCGCTCGCACGAACGCGCCGCCGCCGCATGGAAGAACGGGGCCTTCGCCGACGAGGTCGTCGGCGTCGAAGTGCCGCAGCGCAAGGGTGATCCGGTCGTCTTCGATCAGGACGAGGGCATTCGCCCGGACACCACGGTGCAGAAACTCGCCGCGCTGCGACCGGCTTTCACCGCCGACGGCACCATTACCGCGGGCAGCGCCTCGCAGACCGCCGACGGCGCGGCCGCGCTGGTGCTCATGTCGCGCGACAAGGCGGCGGAGCTCGAGCTGCCGGTGCTGGCGACCATCAAGGCCTGGGGCACGACCGCCGGACCGCTGTCGCTGCTGCCGCAGCCGTCGAATGCGATTCGCAAGGCGGCGGCCAAGATCGGCGTCGATCCCGCCGGCCTGGACCTGTACGAGCTGAACGAGGCGTTCGCATCGGTCGCCATGGCCGGGGTCGATGATCTCGGCATCTCCGAGGACATCGTGAACGTGCACGGCGGGGCCATCGCCATGGGGCATCCGCTGGGCTGCACCGGCGCCCGCATCACCGTGACGCTCATCAATGCGCTGCACCGCCGGGGCGGCGGGCTGGGCGCGGCCGCCCTGTGCGGTGGCGGCGGCCAGGGCGATGCCCTCATCGTCGAAGTGGCCTGATCTTTCGCGGTATCGGCCCCGGCGGACGGTGATCGAACGTACGATCGGCGAGCGGACCGGACGTCCGCTCGAGCAATGTAGCCGGGGTGATCGCCGATGCCTGCCGTGGTACTGGAAGCCGAGGGGCTCCTCAAGCGGTATGGCGGCGTGGAAGCGTTGCGCGGGGCCAACTTTCAGGTCAATGCCGGTGAAGTCGTCGCGCTGATCGGGGACAATGGGGCCGGTAAGTCGACGCTGGTGAAATGCCTGTCGGGCGCCGAACAACCCGATGGCGGGCGGATTCTGCTGGACGGGAAACCGGTGCGGATGGCCTCGCCCACGGCCGCGCGGCGGCTCGGCGTGGAGACGGTGTACCAGGATCTGGCGGTGGCCCCCGATCTGGATCCGGCCGCCAACCTCTTCCTCGGGCGCGAACTGTTCCGCACAGGGCTGCCCGGATGGCTCGGCATGCTCGACCGCAAGGGCATGAGAACCCAAGCGGCCGAGCATTTTCAGCGGCTCGGCGTGGTGCTGCCGCGCGCGGATGTGCCGATCGGGGCGCTGTCGGGCGGGCAGCGGCAGACCGTGGCGGTGGCGCGCGCGGTCATGTGGGCGAGCAAGGTCGTGTTCATGGACGAGCCGACGGCCGCCCTCGGCGTGGTGCAGCGCGAACGGGTGCTGGATGTCGTTCGCCGCGTGCGCGATCAGGGCATCGCGGTGGTGCTCATCAGCCACAACATGCCCGAGGTGCTGGCCGTCGCCGATCGCGTCGAGGTGCTGCGGCTGGGGCGTCGCGTGGCGCGCTTCGGCGCGGACGCCACCTTGGAACAGCTGGTCGGCGCCATGACCGGCGCGCTGAACACCGAGGATTCGGCATGAGGGAGGCGGTATGGCCGTGAGCGCCGACAATGACAGCGCCGAGCTGCCCGCGCCGACCCGGTGGCAGCGGCTCGCGGGAGCCAGCACGCTGTGGATCGGGATCGTGCTGCTGGTGCTCTATGTCGTGTTCGGCATTCTGCGCCCGGACGCCTTCCCGACCCGGTTCACCTTGCAGACCCTGTTGATCGAAACCTCGGTCCTGCTGGTGCTTTCGGTCGGGATGACCTTCGTGATCATCACCGCCGGCATAGATCTCTCGGTGGGCATGGTGCTCATCTTCTCGGGGGTGGTGGCCGCCAAGACCATGGAACGGCTCAGCCCGGGCGGCGACGCCACCCATGCGGGCTGGGGTCTCATTGCGATCGGATTGCTGATATCGCTTGCGGGCGGGGCACTCTGGGGTCTGATCAATGGTTTCCTGGTGGCCAAGGCCAAGATTCCGCCCTTGATCGTCACGCTC
Organism: Nocardia sp. NPDC127526; assembly: GCF_042672265.1. NCBI lineage: Bacteria > Bacillati > Actinomycetota > Actinomycetes > Mycobacteriales > Nocardiaceae > Nocardia > Nocardia sp. NPDC127526. The sequence goes on from NZ_JBHXVO010000022.1 coordinate 138,840, forward strand.
GGCTCGTTTGGGGCGGCGCTGGGCGCGGCGCAGCTCATCACCGGCGGCGTCGATACCCGCACCGTGCCCGAGAAGCTGCGCAACTCACTGGGTTTCGGCACCCTGCTGGGCGGCGTCCCGATTCTGGTGCTGGTGGCCGCCGCGGTCACCCTGCTCGGGGCCTGGCTGCTGCACACCACCCGCTTCGGCCGCTACACCTATGCGATCGGCTCCAGCGCCGAGGCGGCCCGCCGCGCGGGCATCGGCGTCACCCGGCATCTGATCCTGGTGTACCTGATGGCCGGATTGCTCTCGGGCCTGGCGGGTTTCATGAACTTGGCCTATTTCGGCACCACCACCATCGCCGGGCACACCACCGACAATCTCGACGCCATCGCCGGTGTCGTGATCGGCGGCACCAGCCTGTTCGGCGGGGCCGGGTCGGTGCTGGGCACCGTGATCGGGGTGTTCATCCCGTCGGTGCTGCGCAAGGGCTTCGTCATCGTGGGGGTGCCGGTGTTCTGGCAGCCCATTGCGGTGAGCGTCGTGCTCGTGGCGGCCGTGTGGTTCGACCAGATCCGCCGGAGGTCGCGAGACCGGAAATAACACAACGTATCTCGAAATGAGGGCCTGACGATGAGGACCGGTGGACGAGCGGCCGTACTGGCCGGGGTGATGGTGACGGCGGCGGCGCTGGTGACGGGATGCGGCGGGTCGGTGAGCAATTCCGGCGGCGGCGACGCCAAGAAGCTGGTGCTCATCCCCGGCGTGGCCAATGAACCCTTCTACATCTCCATGCAATGCGGCGCGGAAGCCCGGGCCGAGCAGCTCGGCTACAGCCTGGACACCCAGGCGCCCACGCAATTCGACGCCTCTTTGCAGACGCCGATCGTCACCGGCGTGATCGCCAACAAGCCCGGGGCGATTCTCATCGCGCCCACCCATGCCTCGGCCATGGCCAGCCCGATCTCCCAGGCCAAGAACAGCGGTATCAAGGTGATCGAGGTCGACACCGCGCTGGAGGACACCTCGATCGCGCTGTCCTCCATTGCCTCCGACAATGTGGCGGGCGGCGAGCTGGCCGCGCAGACGCTGTCGAAACTGGTGGGCGGCAACGGTTCCGTGCTGGTGATCAATACCAAGGCGGGCACCTCCACCACCGATCAGCGCGCCCAGGGCTTCGAGGACGAGCTGAAGCGCAACCACCCGGGCCTGGTCTCGCTCGGCGTGCAATACAACAACAACGAGGCCGCCCAGGCCGCCTCCATCGTCACCGCCACCCTGGCCGCGCATCCGGATCTGGTCGGCATCTTCGCCACCAATCTGAGCTCCGCCGAGGGCGCCGCCACCGGCCTGCGCAATGCCGGCAAGCTCGGGCAGGTGAAGGTGGTCGGCTTCGACGCCAGCCCCAAACAGGTCCAGGACCTCAAGGACGGGACGGTGCAGGCGCTCATCGCCCAGAACCCGGGCGATATCGGCAAGCAGGGCGTCGACCAGGCCGTGGCCGCGCTGGAAGGCAAGCCGGTCACCCGCACCATCCAGACCGACATGATCGCCATCACCCAGGAGAACCTGAGCAGCAACGAACAGTACTTCTACAAGAGTGGCTGCTGACCGGCTCCCGCACCGGCGGGCCCCGCGGCAACTAGCGTGGAGTCATGATCGATATCCCGCTGTCGGTGCTCGAACTGGCCATGACCGAAACCGGCGGCGACGCCGCCGCCGCGTTCGCCGCGACCACCGTGATGGCCCGCCGGGCAGAGGAATTGGGGTTTCGCCGCGCCTGGATCGCCGAACACCACGGCTCGGCCGCCATTGCCAGCGCATCACCGCCGGTCCTGACCGCACACCTGGCCGCCGCCACGACGCGGATCCGGGTCGGCTCCGGCGGCGTGCTCGCACCCAATCACGCACCGCTGGCCGTCGCCGAGCAGTTCGCGACTCTCGCTGCGCTGCATCCGGATCGGATCGATCTCGGCATCGGGCGCGGTCCGGGCACCTTCGACCAGAACATCGTGCGCGCCCTGCGCCGCGGCGCGGACGCCGCCACTCCCGAGGACTACCGCCGCGATGTCGGTGAACTCCTCGGCCATCTCTCCGGTGCGAGCGGGCTCCGGCTGCTGCCGGGCACGGCGCCCCTGCCCCGGCCGTGGCTGCTCGCCTCCAGCACCGCGGGCGCCGAACTCGCCGCCGAGCTGGGCCTGCCGGTGGCCTTCGCCCACCACATCCGCCCGGGCAATACCGTCGAAGCGGCCGAGCGCTACCGCAGCGCGTTCCGGCCCAGCCGGTGGTCCTCCGCACCGTATGTCATCGTGGCCGTCGAAACCCTCTGTGCTGATACGGATTCCGAGGCCGTGCGGCTCGCCCGCCCGGGCGACGTGCTGAAGGCCTACCTGCTGAGCGGACTCGGCGACACCGGCCTGCGCACTCCCGAGGCGGCCGCCGAACACGAATTCACCCCCGAGATCGCCGAACGCATCGCCGAATTCCGGGCCACCCAGGCACAGGGCTCGCCCGGCACCGTGCGACAGCGGTTGACCGAACTCTCCACCGCCACCGGCGCGGACGAATTGATGCTGCTGACACCAATTTACGACCCGTCCGCACGCGTGCGCTCACTCGAGCTGATCGTCAAGACGAGTTAGCGCCACCGGCGGGATCACTTGCCGAGTGGCCGATCGCAGTGGCAGTCTGCAAGGGTCATATTCATAGACGTCAGCGCCGGGTCGGTCGGTGGAGCGTGCTGGCGTGCTCTTTCCTTTCGAAAGGACACCCTGTGAACACCGACCGATTCGACCTCGCCGACGGCGAGTACACCCCCGATCCCGAGCGCGATTCGGCTGCCGTCGTGGACGGCTTCTTCGCTCATCTCGGGCAAGCGCTGCGAGCTCGCGGCGTGACCGCCGACTTGATTCCCGACATGCGCACTCGCCTGCGGGAATTGATCACGGAGAACGCGCATCGCGCGGTGGACGATGCCGCCGTGTACAACCTCCGGATGACGCTCGCGACGGTGGTCGCGTACCGGGCGCTGCTACCGCTCCTGGGGCGTGCGGAGTCGATAGCCCGCATCCGGGCGGCCTTTGTCGAACCGCTGAGCGAGGCCGTTCGCGCGGGCACGCGCGCCATGCTGGACACCGCCGAGGACCCGTTCGCCGCCATGGTCGCGGTGTCGAAGTCGCGCGAGGAGCACGCTTTCGGCGCGGGTTTCGGCTTCGAGCGCCCAGCCGACGATGCCGATCGCTACCACGTCGATGTCGTTCGCTGCTTCTATCACGAAGTGCTGGTGGCGAATTCGGCCGCTGAACTCACGCCGGTCCTGTGCGAGTTCGACGCCAACTGGATCGGCGCGATCGAACCGGACCGGCATGGTTTCCGGTTCGAGCGCGCCACGACCATCGGCCTGGGCGGCTCGCACTGCCCCTTCCATTTCGACCGCATCTGAGCGGTAGGGCCGCGCACCGTGTTTCGCGGTGCGCGGCACTACGGGCACCCGATCAGCTCGGTAGGTCGCTGACTGTGGCGGACTCGTTGCGGGACAGGGTGATTCCCAGATTGGCGGCGGCGCGGTCGAGTTCGTCGTCGTCGCCCTGCTGCAACTCCACCGCGGAACCGGCGGAGAGGACCTCGACATTGAGGCACAGCGATTGGAGTTCCTTCAGCAGGACCTTGAAGGATTCCGGGACGCCGGGTTCGGGGACGTTGTCGCCCTTGACGATGGCCTCGTAGACCTTGACGCGGCCGACGATGTCATCGGATTTGATGGTGAGCAGTTCCTGCAGCGTGTAGGCCGCGCCGTAGGCCTGCATGGCCCAGCATTCCATTTCACCGAAGCGCTGGCCGCCGAACTGCGCCTTACCGCCCAGCGGCTGCTGCGTGATCATGGAGTACGGGCCGGTCGAACGCGCGTGGATCTTGTCGTCGACCAGGTGGTGCAGCTTCAGGATGTACATGTA